>JBDKUU010000483.1:0-2435 GCA_039679525.1 Phycisphaerales bacterium
GGCATCCTCAAGCACGCCCCCGCGCTGTGCGGCATTTGCAATCCGACCACGAACAGCTACAAGCGACTCGTGCCCGGCTTCGAGGCCCCGGTTAACCTGGCCTACTCGCAGCGGAACCGGTCGGCCGCCGTGCGGATTCCGATGAACAGCCCGAACCCGAAGGCGAAGCGGGTCGAGTTCCGTTGCCCCGATCCGAGCTGCAATCCGTATCTCTCGTTCTCGGCCGTGCTGATGGCCGCGATCGACGGCATTCAGAACAAGATCGATCCGGGCGAGCCGCTGGACAAGGACATTTACGACCTCGATCCGGAAGAGCTGAAGAACGTGCCGCAGGCGCCCGGTTCGCTCGACGAGGCGTTGAAGGCCCTTCGCGCCGACCACGAGTTCCTCCTCCGCGGCGACGTCTTCACGCCCGACGTGATCGACACGTGGATATGGTACAAGACCGTCAACGAAGTGCAGGCGATGCAGTTGCGCCCGCATCCGTACGAGTTCTGCTTGTACTTTGATATCTAGTGTACTGTCTCAGAAATGACGGTCTGTATGTTGCATCATTCAGGACGAATGGGCGCCATGTCCCACGCTTGCGTGGGCATGATTCGACGGCGAACATGCTTGCTGTCTCGCTGCGCTCGCTTAGCAAGCATGGCACCCAAGAATCCCCGACAGACTGAATCACTACACTAGTAGCTCGTTCAATCGTCCCCTCTCTCTTTGGGAGAGGGCCGGGTGAGGGCTGGCCTGCAATCGTCCCCTCTCCCTTTGGGAGAGGGCTAGGGTGAGGGCTGGCTTGGGGCGGCAGTTGCATCTGCCGCCCCAACTCGTTTTCGCAAGTCTTATCACTGGTACGGTTGACGGACAAGTCTTCCACGTGGAAGAACGCCCACGACGTCGCGCTGGGCCGCGTCCACTGCGTCGCCCGGGTTTGCTTCGGACGTCTTCGCAGACGTTCCGTCGGGCTGCCATCGAACGCTCGCAAACACGGTCAAAGTGCGCCCGAAGAGGTGGGCGGCCATGGTCCCCCCGCATCCTCCGGCGACCGTTGACACCCCTTACCATCATGGTAACATGACTCCCACACTGAGAATCGATTTTCCAATGTTACTCCAGGGAGATCAGTAAATGGATATGCTGTCACGACGATCGCTGTTGAAACTGGGCGGCGCGGCCTGCGTGGCTGCCCAGACCTCTGCGCTGTGCGGCCAGTTGTTCCATCCCTCCGAATTCGGCGCGAAATCGGACGGCGTGGCTGACGATACGGCGGCTCTCCAAAAGGCCCTTGATGCGGCGGGCCGTCAGGGTGGCATCGTCCAATTGGCCTCCGGGAAATATCTCGTCTCTGGCAGCTTGAAGATCCCGTCCGGCGTGGCTTTGGTCGGCGTCAACCACGCCCCGATTTCCGGCGAGAACAACCGCGATGGCTCGCTCGCCTATTGCGATCCCGCAATCCTCAAACGCATTCGAACGCAAGGGCTGGAAGCCGATCCCTTGTTGGGTTCCGCCATTCTTGCGACCGGGGGCCGCGACCGCGAGGACGGCCCGGCGCTTTTCGAGATGGGCAATTCGTCTACGGTCCAGGGGCTTGTGGTCTTCTACCCCGAGCAGAAGATCGACGACGTGCATCCCTATGCCTGGACGTTTCATCTCTACGGCAGCGACAACACGGTCGAGAACGTCACGCTGATCAACAGCTATAACGGCATCCGCGTTGGACCCGAGATGAATGCGCGGCATCGCATTCGCAGCGTCGTGGGATGCGTCTTGCGGCGCGGAATCTGGGTGGACAATTGCCTGGACATCGGCCGGATCGAAAACATCCAGTGGAATTGGCACTGGTGGGTGTCGCGGTTGACCGGCGGCGACACCGAAAAAGTCGGGCCATACATGGAGAAGAACTGCGAGGGATTCATCTTCGGGAAGACCGATTGGGAATATGTTTCGAACACGTTTATTGTCAATTCCCGTATCGGATACCGTTTCATCCGTACGCCCCACGGCTTGATGAACGGACAGTTTTATGGAATGGGAGCCGATTGGTCGCAGCGTTGCATCGTCATTGAGGCGGTCCAGACCATAGGCCTGCAAATCACGAACGGATTGTTTGTCGCCAATAGAGGCGACAATCCGACCCAGGTGGTCATCGAACCGACGTGCGGCGGTTCGGTGCGATTCCAGAACTGCGCGTTCTGGGGGCAGGCCGCGCACAATGTGGTTTCGCACGGCGATGGCTTTCTCTCCCTGAACAATTGCTATCTCGGCCGCATGTGCGACAAGGACGTCCCGCACGGCGGTCGGGCGATCATCGACGCCGACAACGGCAAGCTCCAGGTCGAGGGCTGCACGTTCGCCACCGCCGGCCCCTCCGTCCGCCTTGGCAAAGGCTTGCGGCTTGCCATCGTGACAGGCAACAACGGCGCCCAGGGCGTCGAGGTCGT
>JBDKUU010000484.1:0-2949 GCA_039679525.1 Phycisphaerales bacterium
CCGCACGCACCGTCGCACCGCCGACGGGATGGCCGCCCGCATCGACGAGTACGCCGCCCAGAACGCAGGGCCTCTCCAGCACGATCACATTGTCGGCCGGCTGCATCAGAAGGTCCCAGCCCAGGGCCAGTCCTTCCTTGCGGGCTACGATGAAGACACGATAAGAAGGGGCAATCTCGAGCGGAAAGACGAATCGGCCGCTCGCATCCGTCCGCCGGATTTGGTCTCGAAGCCGAGCAACGTCCCGATCCGTCGAAATCTCGTGAACTCTTTCGTAGAGGGCAACCTCGGCCCCTTCAACCGGCCTGGTCAGATAATCCACGATTCGACCCGAGACGGCCGCTTCTCCCACAACCGGCGAAAAACCCCAGAGACAGAGCCAGGACGCCGCGAAAACCGATCTGGATACGAGATACCGCATCGTCTCCCTCCTGGACGGCAGACCCGAGCTTTCCTTTGCCGAGCGACAAGCCGCCCGCAGGACGCCATTACGAACGTGGCCGCGAAATCTGTTTCGCAATTTCCTTGACGAATCGGATTTTATCGCATGCCCTGCCCAGGTCAACGAGTAGAGGGGGAAAATCGTGAAGTCGATTTTCCCCCTCTAAGATAAACTGAATGGCCGTCTTTGCGGAAACCCAGACCCATGTCTACTCGACCACCACGGTGATCGTCGGAATCTCCCCTTCGAAGATGACGATGCCGGAACCCGAAGTGCTCGTGGGCCATTCGCCGTCGACGATGAACAGCAGGTCCGAGCCCGTCGGATTGGTCGGAGTCACAGGCGGATCGACCGGATGATCGTCCACCGGAGTCTCCGAGGAGTTAGTATGCTTGTGGTGATTCTTGTCCTTGAGCTCGTCGACCATCTCATCGACCGCGCGGTAGACCAGGAAGGTCGAGCCGCCGAACTCCAGCACGGAGCCGATCACGCCTTTGTCCTCGAAGGCCGTCTTGTACTCCTCCATGTTCGCGATGCCCTTCATCTGGACCGAGTTGCTCACGTACTCCAGGGGGACCAGCAGGACCCAGTCCATCGCCCGCTCGACTCCCTCTTTCTTGCCGCCGGCGAGCAACTGCACGGGGGCTCGGACCACGTTGGTCGCGGCCTGTCCCACGTGTTTGAAGAGTTCCAGGATGTCCTCGATCACGATGCCGACGCAGCCCGTGACGTTGTCGAAGTAGCCCCAGGTCACCGCGTTGCCGACTTCTTCCGTCGTCTTCCACACGCCTCCGATCGTCCGGCCGGTGAAGATCAGCGGCCGCACGAGTGGGTTGTTGTCCTTGTAGACGTCCTTGATCGGATCGGGCAGCGCGTCGAGCGTGATGAGATCGGCCAGCGAGTAGACGCCGTCGGCGAGACTCACAACCGCCTTCCCTGCCTGCTGCGGGACTTTGCCCGGCTCATCGAGCAGGCCCTTGCCGTCGTTGGCGCGGAACGGCTTGGCCTTGTCCGAGCCGTATCCGAGAATGAAGACGTTGACGCCGTCGCCGATGGTCATGCCGGCTCGTTCCAGCGCCTTCTTGAGACTCTCGCCGGAATCACGCGAGCCTTCTTTGACCGCATGCGCCCTGTATTTGTCGAGGTCCGAACCGAGCGCCCAGGGTTTCTTCTCGCCGGACGCCGCGGCCTTCGCCGCGTTCGGATCATTCGCCAGGAGCTTCGCGATGTTGGGATCAATCGGCGAGTTGGCGTCGAGAACCACCTTGTTCGCCAGGTTTGCGGCCGCAGGCTTGTTCCACAGCGTCAGGCCGGGCTTGGCCGACAGGAGCGTTTGATTCAACGGCTGCACGGCCGGCGCGACCGGGGCCGCCGGACTTGCCGTCCCGGCGACAACCGCGTTATTCACCGCAGGCTGCGGGTTCTGCTCCGCGGCGGCGGCCGCTGCGGCCTTAGCCCGCAAAGCGTTCATCTGCTCCAACGCTCTCTGCGCCGCTCCGTTGTCGGGCGACAATCCATTCCATACTCGCGGCATGGTCGCCTGCGCCGCCGGCTTCGGGGCTTCCGGCACCGGCGTGGTCCCAACGATGGGCAGAGGTTTCTGCACGGGAGCCGGAGCCGCTTTCACGACGGGCAACGGGATGCCGGCGGGTTTGGCCACAGTCGCTGCGGGACCTACCGTCGGCTTCACGGGAGGAACCGCCGCGGGAATCTGGGCCGCAGCAGGATTCGGAGTCGCTGCCGGTGTTGACGCCGGGGCGGGAGCCGGTGCGGCCGGCAAGACCTTCGTCGGCTGCGCGGGCCGAGCCGGTTTCGCTGCCGGCGCGGGCATGCCTTTCGTGAGTACTCCCATGCTCTCGGGATTGAGCTTCGACGCAAACTGGGACATATAGGCCTGGGGGTCCCGGATCGACACGGAGGCGTCTGCCGATGCGCCCGCGCCCCGTGGCTCCGCGGCCGCACAAATGTTGGCGGCCCCTGCGAAGACCAGCAGGCCGGCGAGTCTGATAATGCACAAGCCCCGCAAGTGCTTCATCAACTTCCGAGGGTTGCCTCTGCCGCCGGCGTTTGTGATCGACGATCGGCCGGTGCAAAATGCGGCTTGTCTTTGTGCGTGTTTCACTTTCATCGCCCCCCAATGACGTCTATTCGCCCGACACGCCGTGCCGAGCTGAAAGACTGTGCTTGCTGCCCCCAACCTTGCCCGTCGTCGGCGATCCGAACGAATACCGGACCTTCAGCAGGATCCGTCAGGCAATAGTTCAACCGCCTCCAGTGCTGTACTCCGAGACATCCGTGAGAAGTTTGACTAGCCACAGAGACTGTGGCGATCCACCCCAATTCGATTTGTGCATTCTACCACAGAGGGCAGGCCGAGTCAAGGATAAACCGCTCTGCGCAGGGAAGAATCGCTCGAAGGATTGAACAGGGAATGAGAAAGGAAAAACGGAGAGGTCGGGATTCGAACCCGAGGTAGGGGTTTACCCCCTACAACGGTTTAGCAAACC
>JBDKUU010000485.1:0-2204 GCA_039679525.1 Phycisphaerales bacterium
CGACATCGCGTCCTTCGACATCTACCCGGTGGCGCACGACAAGCCGGAGGTGGCCGGGAAGTTGTGGTACGTGGCCCGCGGCGTGGAGCGGCTCAAAGAGTGGTCGCAGGGCAGGCCCGTGTGGGACTGCATCGAGTGCACGCACATCAGCAACAAGGAGCACAAGGCGACGCCGCAGCAGGTGCGATGCGAGGTGTGGATGTCGATCGTTCACGGCTCGATGGGCCTGATCTACTTCGTCCACGAGTGGGAGCCGAAGTTCGATGAGGCGGGCCTGCTGCACGATCCGGCGATGTACGAGGCGGTGACGAAGATCAATCGGCGGATTGCGGAGCTGGCGCCGGCGTTGAACAGTCCGACGGTGGAGGCCGGGGCCCAGGTCCGGACGAGCAACGCGGATGTGCCGATCGCGACGATGGTCAAGAAGCAGGGCGGGGCGACGTACCTTTTCGCCGTGGCGATGCGCGAGGGACAGACGCAGGCCCAGTTCTCCATTCAGGGGCTGTCCGGCCGGCACGCGGTGGAGGTCCTCGACGAGAATCGGACGGTGGAGTCCGCCGACGGCTCGTTCCAGGACGAGTTCAAGCCATGGGACGTGCACCTGTACCGCCTGGCCGCGGGAAAGTGAGCAGGTTCGCACCAGTGTTTCGGCAACGCCCTGAACAACAATGCTGCAACATCTTGTTTTCTTGACAAGAATCTTTCGGAGGTGACACCACGAAGGTCACGAAGAGCACGAAGAAAGAGAATGATTCGTATTGAACTGCCCCATCTGTTCCGACCTTCGTGTCCTTCGTGCTCTTCGTGGTCCAATCCTCTGGGTTGCGGCCGAAGGCCGCGCTGGGGGAGAATCCGAAGCACGAGATTCGAAATCCGAAACAAATTCAAAATCCAAAGCACCAATGATCAAAACGCCGGCGCTGGGCGAGAGCCCGTTTTGAATTCTGGGCTTCGGTCATTCGAATTTGTTTCGAATTTCGTGCTTCGAATTTCGGATTTCGATGACATCGGTGCGATTTTCGCACGGGCGTCGCAGTTCTCCTATTCGACTCGTTTGCCTTCCCAGAGTCCTTGCGTGCCGACGTAGGAATAGGTGACGAAGACCTGGACCCGACGCCCGTCGACAGAGGCCTCGGCCAGGAGATCCCTCGCCTTCTGACGGTGCCACTGGAAGGTCAGCGGCATTCGCGCGTAGAGCCCCTCGGGCAGCATGCCGAGCGATTCGAGCACGCCGAAGGACTCCAGCTCGAATCGCGTGGCGGGCATCGTGCGTTCGAACGGCGTCGCCTGGCCGGCCAGCGACACGGAGCCGCTGTACGAGAAGGTCGAATCCTCATCGGTGAGGCTGGAGTTGACCTGGAGGAAGTCGGCGAACAGGTTCGTCGCGGGATCGACGGTGAACGGTCCCCGCCGGGTGGGCAGAACGAAGGAGCCCTGGACGGAGAGAGCCATCGGGATCGATACGCCCGTTCCGGGCAGCGTGATCTGCGCCTCGTGCTTGTCGGCTTGCCCCTGGATCGAGAGGTTGTCCAGGGTCAGACTGAGCTTGCCGCAGTCGATCGTCATCTGCATCCGCGTGGACGCGGGGGACAGCGTGACATCGGGCGCCGAGATCCGGGCTTCCTGGCCGTCGACGGAGGCGGCCAGCGTGAGAGAGAACCAGGCGCCTTCCGGGCCGCCGGTGAATGCGTAGGGCGCCTTGCCGGCCTGGTACGGCTTGGGGTAAGCGTACCAGGCGGGTCCTTCGAACTCCCAGAAGTCGGAGTGATTTTCGACCAGTTCGGTCTTCTCTGCCTCGCTCATCGTGAAGAGATGACGCCCGAAATGGCTCGACCAGAATCGGTAGACCGGGAGTGCCCCGAGGGGCTCCAAGTTTCGCGGAAATGCGTAGAAGGCGACGCCCTCGAAGATCCACGTGTCGGCGTGTTTCTGCACCAAGTCCTCTCGCTCTTCCTCGTGGATGGTCCAGACGTGCGACTTCAGGATCGGGGACCAGAACCGATACACGGGGCGGAGGTATTCCACGAGGGGTTCGTAGAAGGCGTAATACGCCACGTCCTCGTAGATCCAGACGACGGGGAACTCGGCGATGAGCCTGTCGCGTTCGGCCCCGGAGATCGTGTAGAAGTGCTTGTCGCCGGCGGCGGAGCGAAAGTGATAGACCGCGCCCAGACCTCGGTATTCATACGCGCCGAGATCCACAG
>JBDKUU010000486.1:0-7563 GCA_039679525.1 Phycisphaerales bacterium
TTGCTTCGGTTCGGCCCCCCTGCAGTTGATCGAAATGCTGCACAGGACGCCGACGGCAACAAATAGGCACAGTACTTTCTTATGCATGAGATAGAGGTTTTTGCCCAGAGCCTCGTAAGTGTTTTCCTTATTCTGTCATAAGGGAAAGACCAAGTCAAGGCGTTCGTAAATAATCTTCACTCCTAACCAGGAATCACCCGCATTCACAGGGATGAACCGGACTTGAGGCTCTTCCTCGCGTCCATGATTCTCTTCGGCCGAACGAGGAGCCGGACTTGATATTTCGCGGCCGGCCGCGCGCAAAAGAAAAGCACGACGATGCGATCCTGCACGGACGCTTCGTCGTGCTTCTTCAATTCACTTTGTCGCCCTGCAAAACCCCGGCACAGAGAAAGGAAAACCGGGGATTCGCAGTCGATGCGACGTCGCTACTTCGCCAGCTCCTGGAATCGATTCGCGATGGCCAGGGCCGGATCGAGCGGAACGTCGACCGGGGACACATTCCTGGCGATCTTCACAACCGGCCTGGCCGTCAGTTCCCTGCCCGCGAACTGCGGCAGCCATTGGCTCTCGGCCTGGAGCATCTCGCGAGTCATGTCACGGGCCTCCGTCAGCGTGCAGACCGCAGACGTCAGCGGGTCCATCGCGACGGCCTGCATCGCGAGCTCGGGATCGCCCGTCAGGGCCGCCTCCACCGCCAATTGCTGGACGGTGACGTTGCTCTGGTTGAGGGCCGCGCACTGGATGGGCAGATCGCCGATCCGCACGGGGTGCAGGCCCCTCGCGTCGACGAAGATCGGCACCTCGACGCAGCAACCCTGCGGCAGGTTCGTGATGTAGCCGTCGTTGCGGACGTTGCCGTTGAGTCGGAATACGTTGCCCGTCTCGGCGGCTTCCAGGATGTACGAGCAATACTCCACGCTGCGGCGTTCGATCTTCCTCGACTCCGTCGCCAGGTAGTCCACGCTCTTGTACTTCTCGGCCAGCATGTTGCAGTAGTTGAAGTACGCCCCCGAGGCGCCGCCGAACGCCGGCTGATCGCAGTACAGATCCAGGGCGCGTTTGCTGCTGCGGAACCACGGCACGTACTCGGACAGGTGCCCCGTGCTCTCGGTCATGAAGTACCCGAAGTGCCGCATGACCTCGCAGCGGACTTTCTCGTTCACATAGTACTCGGGCTTCTCGCACCGCTGGCGCAGGATCGGGTACAGGTCCCTGCCGTCGCGTTTGTCCCGCAGGGCGAGGAACCACGCCATGTGGTTGATGCCGGCACAGACGTAATCGACCTGATCCTTGGGCACGTCCACATACCGGCTGATCAGATCGAGCGTCGTCTGGACCCCGTGACAGAGTCCGATGAACTGCACCTTGGCCAGGCGACCGAGGGCCGAGCAGTTGGCGCCCATCGGGTTGGCGTAGTTGAGCAGGATCGCGTCGGGACACAGCTCGTTCATGTCCTTCGACATGTCGGCCAGCGCCGGGATCGTCCGCAGGGCGCGGAACACCCCGCCGGGGCCGAGGGAATCCGCGATGCATTGGTCGACGCCGTACTTCAGCGGGATTTCGTAGTCCATGCGGAAGGCGTCGACGCCGCCGATCTGGATCATGTTGATGACGTACTTGGCCCCGTCCAGGGCCTTTCGCCTGTCGAGCGTGGCGGTGACCTTGGCCGGCAGCTTGTTCGTCTTGACCACTTCCTTGACGAAGGCCTCCATCTTGTCGAGCTTGGGCTTCGTGCGATTCATCAGGCAGATCTCGACGTCCTGCAGGGCCGGCGTGGCCAGAATGTCCATCGTCAGCGTCTTGCAGAAGATCAAGCTCCCCGCGCCGATCATCGCAATCTTTGGTTTAGGCATACACGAGCCTCCTATTGATTATGGATGATTGATTATTGATGATTCGTGCCGCGACTCAAGCATGGACGCGTCTTTCTTCAATCATCCATGATCCATCATCAGTTATCAATCACTTCAACAGGTTTTCAAGCAGATAGAGCCCGCTCTTGCCGGGGGCGACCACGTCGATGTCGCCGTCGCCGTCGATATCCACCGCCATGGTGTTGATGCCCAAACCGACGGTGCCGCCCTCGTGCATCACGTGCCGCGTCCACTTCTTCGTGGTCGGGTCGAAATCGTAGTTGTACACGCATCGCGGTTCGTTCTCGCCGGGGTCGTTGCCGTTGTGGGCGTAGTAGCGCTTGCCCGTGACGAGCTCGGCCTGGCCGTCGTTGTCCACGTCGGCCATCAGCAGGTAGTGCGGCTGCGACCAGGAATCGTCGATCAGGTACTTCTCCCAGGTCCGCTTGCCGTCCACGGTCTTTTGCTCTGCCCAGTAGACGCCGTAATTGTGGCCCAGGCCCCAGACGACATCCGAGTCGCCGTCGCCGTCCACGTCGTGCACGAGGATCGGGACGCTTGCGTAGCCCAGTTCGAACTCCGGATGCCATTGCCATCCGCCGTCGGCGGTCTGTTCCAGCCAGCCCTTGGGCGTCACCACGTCGCACCGGCCGTCCTTGTTGATGTCGCCGGCCCCCACGCCGTGCCCCGCCGCCTCTTGCGGCAGCTTGTGCTTCTGCCACTTCACGCCCTGCGGAGCCGAGGCGTCCTTCGCGAAACTGTACCAGGCCGCCTCGCTCATGATGTTGGGCAACATGTCGAGCTGGCCGTCGCCGTCGATGTCGTACGCCATCGCGGTCTCCATGTTGCCCGGCGTGTCGACCTCGAACACCTGCCACGGCTCGTCCGTCTTGCCCGGGTTGCGGACCCAGTAGACCATCCTGTTGTGCCAGGCCGCTCCCATGGTGTCCATCCAGCCGTCGCCGTCCACGTCGACCGGCAGGTTGGCGAAATCGTAGAAGTAGTTCCCTTCCTCCTTGATCTCGCGAACGAAGTGCTTCTTCCAGTCGGGGGCCTCGTACCAGAACCCGCCGGAGAGGATGTCGAGCTTGCCGTCCTTGTTCACGTCGAGCACGCCCGCCGCCTCGTAGCGAGAGTCGGCGTTAATCACGTGCAGCCGCCAGCCGTCCCCGACCTTGGCTTCGACAGTCTTGACCTCTTTGACGCGGACAATCGCGCCCCAGGGCAGATTGTTCTGCGTCACCTTGAGCATCAGCGTGTTGACGCCCTGGTTCAGCGTGGCGGTGACGCGGTCCGGCTCCGGCATGATCGGCCGGGCGATGTTGTTCGAATGAATGACCTTGCCGTTGAGCCAGGCCTTCACGCCGTCGTCGCTGAAGATCTCCAGCGTCACGGGCTTGTTGCTCGCCGATTCGATCTGCGTCCGCACGTAGGCGACCTTCTGCTCGCCGCCGTTGAGTTCCTTGAGCAGATCGACGTAGGCCGGATGCTGCTCGTACTTGGAGACAGCCATCTTTCGCCACGCAACCTGGGCGTTGGGCTTCTCCGGATCGAACGCGATGTCGAACAGTTGTGAGTAGTTCTTGTCCTTCTCCTCGTACGGCCCGGCGACTTCCCAATTCGTCAGGTAGCTGCTGACCGCCTTGATCTCGTTGAGGGTCTTCTGGGCCCGCTCCTTGGTCGCGTTGGCGACTTTGGCGGCGACGATCTGTTCGAGGACAGGCTCAACCGTTTTGAAATTGCCGACGTAGACCGCCTCGGCGATCGTCACCGTCGAGAGGGCCGCCTCTTCGCTCACGTCCTCGTCCTTCACGCAGGACGCCGCGAGCTGCATCGACTCCAGCATCTTGACGTTCGCCAGGGCGCCCAGAACCCGCTTCTTCCCCGCCGCATTGGGCGAAAGGTCCATCGCGGTCTTGTAGCACCGGATCTTTTCGTCCGCCGGCATCGAGGCCAGAGCGCCTACGAGGTCGATGTACGACCCCAACGCGCGGACCTGGCAGTTGGCGTTACTCTTGTCCCCTGCAACCTTCAGCAGGTCGGGCAGCGGCTCGGCGTTCGGCCACCGGCCCAGCCCGGTGATCGCGGCGTACCGAATCTCCACGTCGGCGTCGTTCATCGCCTTGCGGAGGGTCGGCAGCGACGATCCGTCGCCAAGCTGACCGAGAATCCCGATCATCGTCCCCTTGAGCTGCGCGTCCTTTGCGGAGTCGAGCTTGGCCAAGATGGCCTTCGAAGCCTCGGCCGGTGCATTCGCCCGTCGGGCGACGCCCAGGATCGTATTCTCCAACTGCTTCTGCTCGCCGGCCTTCGCGTCGATCAGCAGAGCAACCAGAGCCGCCACGTCGCCGGCCCCGGCCAGGTCCCGGAGAGCCTTGCACGAAGTCGCCCGAACGAGCGTCTGATCGCCTGCCGCCGCTTGAAGCAGCGCAGGCGTGGCTTCCGTCGCCCGGCGATCCGCAAGGGCCTGAATCACTTCCACGCGAGCCGCGGGCTCGCCCTTCTTCACCAGGCCGATCATCTCAGTGTGAACGTCTTTGCCGCGGATGGCCCGCAGGCTGTCTCTGGCCGCGGCTTGTTCGTCGCCCGAGGCTTTCGCCGCCCGCTCCGCCAGCAGAGCCACGTTTGCCCCGCCGCCGAGAACGCCGACCGCCTTGACGCCGGCGATGCGGACCGATTCCTCCGAAGACTTGCACGCCGTCAACACGTCAGCCAACGAAGCCTTGTCGCCTCGATCCGCCAGGACATTGACGACGAGCACCTGTGCGTCCGCGTTGAGCGACTTCCACTGGCCCAGGCAGGCCTTCAGAAGTTCGCCGTCTTTCGTCTCGCGTACGACCTTGATCGCCGCCGCCCGCAGGGACTCGTCCTGGCCGGTCAACGCCGCGAGAACGAGCTTCGCTCGCTGGGCGTCGTTCGACAGGACCGCTCCCCTCCAGGCTGCGATGCGGATCGCCAAAGATGGCTTGGCGTCCAGCACTTTGCTGTAGATCGTCGCCGCCTGCGATTTCTCTCCCTGGTTCAGACGCGATTCCCCGCAACGGAGCAGAGCATCCAGCACGGCCGTGCGAACCTCGGCGGCCCTGCTGTCGCAGGCCGCGGTCAACGCCGTGGCGGCGGCCTGATCGCCGATTCGGCCCAGCGCCGTAGCCGCAGCCACCGCAACCACGGCGTCCGCGTCCTTCAGAAGCGGAGTCAACAACGGCGTCGCAGCCGCGTCGCGTCGGCGGCCGATCGAATCGACCAGGCCCGCTTTGACCGCTCCCGACGTCTTGCCAAGGGCGTCGCGCAACGCGGCGCCCGCCTCGGGGTACGGCATGCCTTCCAGTGCATAACGAGCGGCGTGTCCCACCCGTTCGTCGCCCAGCACGGAGGCCAGGGCCGCGACGGAATTGACCGTGCCGCAGATTCTCAACTGCTGGCACGCGCTGCATTTCTCGACCGCGCCGGCGTTCGATTGCAGAACGGCGATGAGATCCTGTTCCTGGGCCGTCCCGCTCGCGCAGGCGACCGCCAATACGATGATTCCAACAAACACCATTTGATTGATCACGTTGCTCTTCATGAGCCACCTTTCCTGCAGTGGATTATGGATTTCCTCGGCGAAGCTTCATCTCACAGAATCCACGGCGGCCGCGGCGAATAGGAGAGCAGGCGGTTGGCCGTGTCGTCCCCCGCGAATTGCAGCTTGGCCGGGTCCCAGCGGAGATCGCGTTTGAGGGCCAGCGAGATGCCGCCGATGAAGATGGCGTTGATCGTGTAGGCGGCGACCTCCGGATTGCAGATCGTGGCCTTGCGGGAGCGAACGCAGTCCAGGAAGTTGCCGGAGTGACTGCTGGCGTAGTACACCCGCTCGTCGCTCGGCAGCAGCGGTTCGCGAAGGATGCTGGCCGGATACGACACGATGTTGCCGCGATCGACCGCGATGCGGCCCGTCGTGCCGACGAAACAAGCGCCACCGTCGGGACCGACCGGCTCGTTGGGATAGGCTTCGGAGTGAACCACCACGCCATTGCTGTAGTGGTAATCGACGTTGTCGCCGCGGTACTTCACGTCGATCGGCGCCTTGACGTCCGGGTTCACCGTCCATTGAATGATGTCGTAATGATGCGGGGCCCAGTTCACGTCGCCGACGAACAGGCCCGTCAGCGTATGGCCCGCCTCCCCGCCGAACGGACGCCAGGGCAGCGGTCCAAGCCACATGTCCCAATCGAACCCGTCCGGCACGGGCACGGACTGATCCGAGGTCCATGCAGTCGGCACGAAAGCCCCCGGCTGGCGATAGGCGTAGACTTCCTTGAGCTGGCCGATCCGGCCGTTGCGAATCAACTCGCAGGCCAGCCGGAATTTGCCGTCGTATTCGGATCGCTGCTGCGTGCCGGCCTGGTAGACCCGCCCGTAGCGACGGGCCGTCTCGACCACCATCTGCGACTGCTCGACTGTGATGGCGACCGGCTTCTCGCAATAGACGTCCTTGCCCGCCCGCATGGCCAAGGTCGCCATCGGGGCGGCCCAATGGTACGGCACCGCGCACAGCACCGCGTCGATGTCGGGACGCGCGAGGACTTCGCGGAAATCGTTGTATGCCTTCACGCCGTCATAGCCGGGCTTCTTGAACCGCTCGGCATAAATCTGATTGCACCGTTGCCACGCGGGTTCGCGTCGCTCTCGCCGCACGTCGCAGACCGCCATCACCTGAACGTCTTCTCGAGCGACGTATCCTCCCGGCACGTAGGTCCACGCGCCGCCCATGAGGTGGCCGCTCCCCTGCCCGCCCAGGCCGATGAAGCCCATGTTGATCCGCTCGCTGGGGGCCACGCCGCCCCCGGCCCCGAGGGCCGAGCCGGCGATGACGTACGGCAAAGCCACCGTGGAGGCCGCCGCCTTGAGGAACTCCCTTCGTGTCGCTCTCATCTGATCGACCATACTGCACTCCATATTGCTGAATGTGACTGTCCCCACGGGGGGAATCGACTTCGATATTGTAGCCTCGGGCCGGCCTGAGATAAAGACACTACTGCGGCGTCCATTCCAATCGGGTGATTGGTGTACGCTGGGGTCGCCTGTTTGGAGTTCCGCGTTTACGCGGGTCGAGACAGTCCGAACATCCTCGATCGATTTCCGATTCCAAAAAGGCAGCGGCTGCGCCGCGGGATTCTTGAACCCGCCTGAAGGCGGAACTCCGAACTACGCATCCTCAAGCTCACGTTGGGAGCGACGAGAATCCCAGGCGTAGGGGCGACGTATACGTCGCCCCTACGAATAGCCTGGTAAGTGCGTTTGTAGTGACGCCCTCGGGCGTTATCTTCCTGCGCCCTCACGCAAATACTACCCATCGAAGACATGCCCTCCCTGGCACACTACCTACCACTGCGTTTGCACTATTGTCCGAGCGGCCGGCCCAGAGCGATGTCGTCGATATACATCGTTCCGGCTCCGCCGGCGGCCGGGGATTTGCGATTGCCGACGCCGATGCACAGCGTCTTGACCCGGGTCAAATTCACCCCGGCCAGATCGCTGTAGGGGATCGCCCATTGACGCCAGGTGGGACGCTGCGTGGCGGCCTCGTCGGAACTCGCGATCGTGACGCTGGCGCCGCTGCTATCCTTGACCCTCACGTACATCGGCTCGACCGAGTTGCCCTTGGGCTGCTCCACGCCGATCTCGGCGATCTGCCAGGAGCCGGTCACTGTGCCGGTCGTGGCGA
>JBDKUU010000487.1:0-4229 GCA_039679525.1 Phycisphaerales bacterium
CGTGATCAGAATAGGCATAGCCACTTTGATCGATGTCCGCCGTCAACTCGAAGTGCCTGTCCCACAAAATGGACTGCGTGCCCAGGCTGTCCAGTTGGCCGGCAGTCTCGATCCGAAAGGGGTTTTCCTTGTACCCGTCGCCCGGGTTCTTAGAGAAATCGTACTCTCCAAGACCGACGACAATGTCGATCGGGAAACCCAGCTGTAGATAACCCATGGGGTATGCCCCGACGACCTCGCCCGCAGTGTCCAGTCCCCGCGGATTTGTAGAGGAAATTGCTCTGGGTCGCGAGTAATCATGGCGAACCCCCTTGAGCTTGAGGCCAACATATTCGAACACCGATCTGGCCTGTTCCAGATTCAGTTCCGAGACGACCGGGACGACGGTCAACCCTGTGATCTCATTCTGCCATGTGAGAATCGGATACCCCTGCGAGGGCTTGAACCAGTGGTCGCCCGGACCATCCGAGGCGTCGCCGTAGAAGTCGAAGCCGACGAAGCTCGATGCACGAGTCATCTGGGCCGGCGACAACGCAACCGCGCAACCGGAGGGGGGACTGCTCGTCTGACCTTCGGTCGTCCCCGAATCCAGATAGTACGCAGATCGGACATTTGATCCGGAGCGGATTCGCGTGACGGCGACACTGTAACTTGATAGAACCGCGCCGGCGTTCGTCGCGACCAGTCCATCGGAGGATTCGCCGAGAACAGATCCCTTCATATAACAGTTGGAGATTGTCCCGTCGTTGCTGTACGCCAGACCTCCGCCGGAACCGACCGTCGCAGCAACATAGCACTCGCGAATGATGCCTCGATTGCCTGCAACCAGCCCTCCCGTGTGCGCGGACGAGATGAAACCAGCCGATGTGCAGTATTGAATCGTCCCTCCTTCGTTTGTACCGGCAAGTCCGCCTCCCGAAGAATCGCCATACAGGAGCCCGTCAAACTCGCTCAGCAATAGGCGACCGGTCGATAGATTCACTCCGACCATTCCCCCTACTGAGTCGCCAAAAACAACACCGGTCATCCGGCATCCGATCACGGACCCTGTGTTGAATCCGACAAGAGCCCCTCCGGCTTGGGCCGTGAATGTGCCGTTGACAGAACAGCCGACGATCAGGCCACCATTTCCCGCCGTCATGGAGCCACAGTGGAAACCGTCAATGCCGAGCACCGCCATGTTCTCCATGCGAAGGTTACGTACAACACCCTTCGGGGCAATGCCACTGAAGAAGCCGGGGGACGCGCAGACGATCACGCAGTTGCGAATCGCATGCCCGCCACCATCGAAGGAGCCACTGAATGAATAGCCCGGATCCACTTCCGCAGCAGAACACATCGAATATCGAGGGAAAGGCCAATTCAATACGGGTTCCCGGAACACCCGCCGCCCGGGTAAGTTCGGGTCCAAATCGATGTCTGCAATAAGAACAAAGTGCTTCTCAAACAGACGATAGTCTGAACTCACGCCGAGAAGTTGCTCGAAGGTGGCGATTTGATACGGGTCGTTCGGCTCGCCCGTGCCGCCGGCGAAGTCGACGGCACGGGTCGGCCCTGCGACGCACCACACAAGAATCGGTAGAATGGCGGTCATTCGTCGCATCCGATCTCCTCCCATCTCAATCGCGGGTAGTCGCGTCCCTCGCAGATCGTCCAAACGTTCTCAAAGTCCCAGCCGGCCACGACGAAGGTCGAAGCGGTCTGCATCTGGGCCGTGGTCAAACCCCGAATGAAGGACGTGTTGATCAAACAGTTGCCGACGGCCGTGGTCGGGCCGGCAACTCCAGTGTCCCAGAAGCAGTTCTCGGCCTCCACGATGCACGCATCCGCTTGATTGCGGCTGGACGAGTCCGCGAAGCCGACGAAACCGCCGGACAGGGTGGAGTTCGGATCCGCGTCCAGGACGCTCACTGTCGACGCCGCGTAGCAGCGTGCGATGGATCCCTCTCGGGTCCAGCCGACGAATCCGCCCGCTGACCGCTGACCGGAGACGTCGGAGATGCAGTAGCTGTCGATGACGGTCGCGTAAGAGATCTGACCCGCGAAGCCGCCCAGAAAGCTGTCGCCCGTGACCGTGCCGCGAGCGACGCACATGCTGATGTTCGAACCGACCGCCAGGCCGAAGCAGCCGCCGGTGACGTACCGCCCGCGCACGTCGCAGGCAGCCGAACAACGGCGGATGGGTTCATCTCTCGGCCCGTCCGCGTAGCCGATCAGTCCGCCGGTGTGCAGTTGGCCGGTCACGCTGCCGCGGACGAGACAATCTTCGAGAGTCGATCCAGTCCCCCGCCAGGTCGCGCCCGCCAATCCGCCGACAGCGAATTCGCCGGTCACCTGGGCATCGACGGAACATCGCGAGAGCGAGCCGCGCATCGCGCGTCCGATGAGGCCGCCGACGAGGGACTGGCCTGTGATCTTGCCAGTCACCGAACAGTCCTCCGCGGCGATCTGTCCCATGCCGACCAAGCCACCGACAAACTCGCGCCCGACAACGGCAACATTGTCCAAGTGCAGATTCTGAATCAGAGCGGTCGTTGGCGGCATGGTGTCAAACCGGCTTCCCGAGGTACTGAATCCCCAACTGAAATCGTCGTTGTCGTTGATGCTATAATCGATCGTCTCGTTGCGGGGGAAGACGTTGGCCGGCCCGACGATTCCGAAGACGCCGACGCACTGATCCTCGGGCCGCACGATCGAGAGATTCGCCAGGCTGTGAGACTGGCCGTCGAACCGGCCGCTGAAGGCCAATTGCTTCAGACCGATGGGCAGGACGTCGTCGGAGTCCACGCCGTTGAAGTCGAGATCGGCCGCGAGGGCGAAGCTCTTGTCGAAATCCGCAGGGCGATAGGCAATCGCGACGAACTGCTCGACCGCGTCGATTCGGAACGGATCATCGGAAGCGCCGCTGCCGCCGGCATAGCCGGAGGGCACGTCGCCGATCGGCGTTCCCGCGGCCTGCTCCCACAAAAGGTGTGGATAGTCCCTGCCGTCGTCCAGAGTCCATGACCCCGTGTACCGCCAGGGCTCGTATGTCTCGCGGGACATCAGCTCGGCTGAGGTCTTGGCCGTACCGGCGTCGCCGTTTGCAGCGTCGCCGGCTTCGGAGTCCCAGTAGGAATGCACCACCGTGCCGGCGTCATTGCGGCCGGCGAGGCCCCCTACCCATCCGCTACCATAGGGGGCCCCCGCCGCGAAACAGAAGCGGACCGCGCCGGTGTTGAGACCGACGAGGCCGCCGACAATTCCATCGCCCTGCACGTCCGCAATTGCGTAGCAGCCGTGGACGAGACCGTTGTTCTGCCCGACCAGACCGCCGACGCAATCGCTCTCGTTTGCGTCCCAGGGGTAGGGCGTGAACTGATAGGTCTCCGCGATCTTGCCGGTCACATAACAACCGAAGATCGCGCCGCCAGCGTTGACGGCCGCGAGCCCCCCACCCACGAAGGCTTCTCTGCCGACGCCGGATCGGCGGATGTCGATTCCGTCAATACCCACATTTCGAATTTGTGCAAGGGAGTCGATGTAGCCGAATAACCCCGCGGCCGGGGCTTTGTCCGCGTGGATCGTCAGATTACGAACGACATGGCCGCCGCCGTCAAAGACGCCCTGGAAATAGCCGTAGGGTCCTCCGTGCGACCCACGGACCTCAGGGGCGATCAGCCCCCCCGAGAACACCTTCCCGCCCGGCAGATTCGGGTCCAGATCGATGTCGTCGACGAGAACGTAGCATTTGGCGAGCAGATCCGGATCGGAACCGATGCCCGCAAGCTGCTCGGCGGTGGCGATCTGATAAGGATCGTTCGGCTCGCCCGTGCCGCCGGCGAATTCCACGGCCGACACAGCATCGCAAGCCGCCAGGATCAGGACCATCGCCAGAACACTGAAGACTACTCGATGATTCCGCAAAGTCGCCATGGTCGTTCCCTCCAGGAAATGGACGAAGTCATCGTCCTACGATTACCCCTGAAGACATGACTATCACATCCCCATCGCAATTGGTCATACTGCCGAGATTGATGCCCACCAGGCCGCCGTCCGTGTTCTGAGGCATCACAATGCCGGTTGCGGAACAATCGGCGATCGTCCCGTAGTTGCATCCCGCCAGAATCCCGAAATACGCCACGACAGCACTTCCGCCGCCACGGCTGGGGGTCCCGCCCGTCGACGGGATTCTCACGACCGCATCCAATACGTGGAGGCGACTCACCCGGCCTGTCTCTCCGATCATG
>JBDKUU010000488.1:0-9641 GCA_039679525.1 Phycisphaerales bacterium
CTGGTCGGTCAGCACCGCCTCGTCCGGCTTGCCGTCGAGGGCGCGCAGCCAGGCGTGGTCGGTCTTTCGGGCGAACATGTAGGCGAAGTAGCTCTGCACGCGTTGCGAGAGGTAGGGCAGGATCTCGCCCTGGCGGAACCGATAGTAGGTCCCGAACTCCATCGTCCGCCAGGGATCGGGGCCGTCCAGCGTCTCGAAGCAGGGCATCCAGTAGATCGGGCAGGGCAGGTCGAACACCGCCTGATACGCGGGTTTGTCGAGCGTGACGTTGTATTCGAGCGTGGCGTTCGTGGCTTTCTTCGGCTGGCCCGTGCCGGCGTTGAGATAGACGGCGGCGCACTTGCGGGCGAAGAGGTCCGGGGCCTTCCTGCCGGCGACCGCGATGTCCCGGCAACCGCCGATGACGTGGATCACGACGGGCCGGTCGGACGTCCGCAGGATGTTGAGGATCAAGTCGATGCCTTGGTGATCGGTCGCCGAGGCGTAAGGCTG
This sequence comes from Phycisphaerales bacterium, assembly GCA_039679525.1. Classification (GTDB taxonomy): domain Bacteria; phylum Planctomycetota; class Phycisphaerae; order Sedimentisphaerales; family Anaerobacaceae; genus PLanc-01. The sequence goes on from JBDKUU010000488.1 coordinate 493, forward strand.
GGCGTCGTCCCGCGACTTCACCGGGTAGGGCGTGCCCACCGCGACGGGGACCGCCAGTCCCGTGATGCGATTCATCTGGGCGACCGCCGCGAGGTCCGGATTCCACAGGGGTTGGCTCTGGGGCGGGTAGTCGATCACGACGCCCTTGAGCTCGATATCGCCGCGATGAGCGAGTGCGTAGACGCAGGCCAGATCCCAATGGTCGTCCGGGTCGTTATGCGGCCTGTGCAAGTCCGTGATGTGGATGACCGGCGTCGGAGCCTTGTCCCGGCCGGCCTGGGCCGACACCGCGGGCAATCCTGCGACCCATACGACGACCCAAGCCAGGAACCATCGTCCCCACGAACAGAAGTCTCGCATCGCACACCTCCGGCATCGGGTGACTGTCGCTGCGACGGCAATCCGTCGTCAACTGGCCGGCGCCGTGCGAGTCTGTTCCGGCCCGGCGGTGTCCGCGGCGGACCGCTGTCTTCTTTTCCTCTTCCTCGCCTTCTCGATGGCCAGACTGCCCAGGAGGACGGGCAGCTTGAGCAGGGGCACCACCACGTCGCGCGAGGTGACCAGTCCGATCCGCCGGGCCTTTGCGGCGATCCGGAGCAACTGCCCGGGGGTGTAGAACTGGCGGCCGATACGGTTGCGGATCCGCCGGAACGCTTTGCGGTCGAAGCGGTCAGAATAGACATGACCGCCGATGCGGTTGTAATAATAGCCCGGCGTGCTCTCGACCACCTCTTTGAGCGGTGAGAACTTCTCGATGCGGAGCTTCTGAAAACTGATCGTGTCCAGCCCGATCTCGCGGGCGAACTTCGCGATGTAGAGCATTTCCTCCTCGCTCTCGCCGATGTTGCCGTAGATGAAATAGCCGTGCAGGAGGAAATCGTACTGGGTCAGGACCGCCATGGAATCCCGAATCACCTGCTGCGTGAGGCCCTTTTGCAGTTGGGCCAGGATGCGGTCGTGCGGCGACTCGATCCCCATGAGGAAGATTTTGAAGCCCGCCTTCTGCGCTTTGTCGAGGATCTTGCGATGCTTGGCGATGTCGACGCGGGCCTGAACGACGAACGTCTTCTTGATGCCGTTTTCGATGATCAGATCGCAGAGCTTCTCGCTGCGCGCGAGGTTCGTAAACATATTGTCGTCGCTGAAGAGCACGATGTCGGCGGTGATGCTCTTGAGCTCCTCGATCACCGATTCGATCGGCCGCTCCGTGTACTCCCGTTTTTGTCCGAGCGGGTTGAGACTGAAGGTGCAGAATTTGCACTTGAAGGGACAGCCCCGCGTGGTGAGCACCGTGTCGAACGACGGCCGGCTGAGTCGGCAGCCCCCTTGAAGCCAAAAGTATTCGTGCCGGCGCAGAGACCGGTCCGGGTAGGCGATATTCGCCAGGTCGGGCAGGACCTGATTTTCGTTGTGGACGATCCGGCCGTCGCGGCGGAAGGAAAGCCCGCGAATCGTCTCATAGGGCTGGCCCGTCACGATCTGCTTGATGATCTCCTCGCCCTCGCCGCGCACGATCATGTCGATATTGGGGCAGCGTTGGAACAGTTGTTCGACTTCGAGGGTGGCCTCGTAGCCGCCGACGACGATGGGGATCTCGTCGGGCAGTTGGGCGACGAGGTCGCAAATCCTGTCGAACTGCGTGTGCCAGCGGATGCTGACGCACACGAGATCGATGTCCCGCCGGATGAACTCGTTGAGCGCCGCCGGGTCCTGGTAGGCTTTCTCATAGCGAAGGTCCAGGAGCGTCACTTTGCCGACCAGATCTTTCATGCTGGCGGCGATGTACTCCAGGCCGGTGGGGGGAAACAAACCCATAATCGACGTCGTATGTGCAAAATACGGGTTCAACGCGAGAACATGTTTGTATTTGGTCATGGGACGATCATAGAGGGTCTGTGCGACAAATGCAAGCGCAGAGAATAATAGGCATCCCTATGCTCTGTCGCGGCATGGGCTTTGCCGGCCCTGGAAGTCGAACACGACGCGTCTCAGAACCTGATGCCCATCTGCGCGTGCAGGGCATGATCGGTGGCCCCGTCGCCACTTTGCTGGGTGTGGTCGTAGCTGAGACTGGCGAAGATCGCCTCGGAGAAACGCACGTTGAGGCCGATGCCCAGGACCACACCGTCACGCGCGAGATCCCGTCCGGGCGTCACGAAGTCGCCGCCGCCGATCAGCGTCGCTTTCAGGTCTTCGGCGTCGCGGCTGAACTCGTGGAGCCATGCCGCCCGCAACTGGGGTTCGAGAACCGCGTCCGACCATTTCACCTCGCGTGCGAGCCGGACCCCCAGGACTCCTCGAAGCGAATCGGTGTCGCGGGACTCCACGTTCAGATCTGCGCTGCCGGCGTCGTATTCGCGGAATCCTTCCTCGCACAGACGCACCCAGCCGAGGCCGAACGTCGGGCCGAAGACCCAGTCGCCTCGCGTCCAGTCGTAGCCGCCGTGCAGCAGGGCGTCGAAGATCCCGCCGTCATGCTCGCTGTGGGTGCGGCGGCCCGCAAACGCGATCGATCGGTCCGCATCGAGCACCGCCGCGCCCGCGCCGAGCGCCGCGCCCAGACGCCACCCGCCCGAACGCTGCGGATCGCTCCACACGCCGTACAGGTGGACTTGCAGACTCTGGTTCTCGCCTTGATCGCCGCTGTCGTCGGCTTCGTAACGGCTCTCCGTGCCGCTGACCGCCACGCCGAGCCGCAGCCCGTCGTCTGCGTCGTGTTCCACGCCGGCCGTCAAGCCGTACAGATTTTCACGGGTCCCGAAATACGCCCCGTCCGATTCGTAGCGGCTGTGGGAAACGGGCGTCTCGGCCCAGAAGGTGGCCCCGTCCTCCGACTCCGCGCCCGCGGCTTCGGCTCGATCGGTCCGGTCCATGCGTCGTCGCAGCGTCTCAAACCCGGCCTGCCCATCCTCCAACGCCAGGGTCGTCGCCAAGCCGTGGATGCGAGGCGTCAACTCGGTCAAGTCGGCGTTCAGTTCATACGTCGTGAGGGCCAGATCCATGCGGTCGAGCAGATCCGCGAGATCGCCCTCGGCGTCGGCCCGCACGCCGTCCAGACTCGTCGCCAGACTCCGATTGAAGCAGCTCGCCAGCGAGGCGTAGCTGTTCCGCGTGACATCCAGGCTCAGACTGCCCGGCGTATCGTCGGACAACTCGACGCCCAGGACCGCGACGCTCTGTATCGAGTTGAAATCGCCGCTGATCTCGTTGGCGTCCAGGATTGTGTAGCTGCCGCCCGCGGCGTAACCGTCCGGAACGACCAATAGCGTCCCGGCCAGTTCGGCCGCGCCGGTGACGGTGAGCCGGTCCGCGACGCCGTCGCCGATCTCGATTTCCAGCGTGCCGCCCGCCCCCTGAGTGAAATCGCCGTCGATGGTGAGGTGGCCGATGGAATGGCCGGGGGCCACTGCCCCGGCGTTCGTGACATCGCCGGTCAGGGTCCCGCCGCCTCCGAGGACGCCGTTGGGCTCGATGGTCGTGTCGCCCGCGATGACGCCGTCGATTCCGAGGCGGCCCAGTTCGATCATGATGTCGCCGAAGCTGGAGTCGCCGGACAGGGACCAGTCCTCGCCGATCATCGCCAGGGTCTCCACGCCCTCGAAGACGTCGTCTTCGCTGCCGTTGCCGGTGAGCATCATCTCGTCGTGGGCGCCCACCAGGCTCACCGGGCCGGCCAGGTGCGACCCCGTCCGCAGAGTCAAAAGGACGTTGCACGGCGTCGCCCCCAGCTCGTTGTCCAGGCTCACGATGGAGTTCTGGCTGCCGCGGATCGTGCCGCTGTTTCTGATCATGATCCATCCGCCGGCGACGAGCACGCCGACGCCGTTCTGCTCGGCATCCGCGGCGATCGTGCCGCTGTTGTTCAAAGTCGCCGGACCGCCCGTGAGAAGCACGCCTGCGGCCGTTTGGCCCGCCTGGGCGGAGATCGTGCCGGTGTTGGTCACCCGCGTCATCGAGCGGCTGCCGGCCCACAAGCCGTAGGCCTTGTCCGCGTCGCTCTCGTCCGCCCGCGCGACGATGTCGCCGCTGTTGGCGATTTCCAGAGCGTTGCTGCCGTTCGAAGCCCAGATGCCGAAGGCAAGGGCCATCTCCGACCTGCTCTCGGCTTCGGCCGTCAGCCGGCCCTGGTTCTCCACCCGCCCGCCCTGGAAGCAGATCGCGTAGGCGATCGCCTGGTTGTTCTCGCTGTCCGCCGCGCCGGCGATGTCGCCCTCGTTGACCACGTACCCCTGCGGCCCGCCCCACAAATATACGCCGCGAGCGGTCGCTAATTCGTCCTGGGCCCGGGCTTCCGCGGCGATCGAGCCCGAGTTCGTGACGCCGCTGGCCTGGCCGCCCCAGAGGTCCACGCCGTGGGCGTTGAGGGTTCCGCCGGACTCCCAGGTCGCGGCTTCGATGACGCCGGTGTTCTCCAGGATCGTGCTCTCGCCCGTCCACGGTCCGGCCGTTATGTATTGGCCAGCGAAATTGACCGACGACGACAGGTATCGCATCCGCATGTAGCCGTCCTGGCCCCAGTTCTCGCCCCAACTGTTGCGAAGGATCCAGACGCCCATGCCGCCGTCGCCGGGATTGTCGTCCCAGCCGACCAGGGCGATCGCGTGGATGAGATCGATATCGAGCGAAGGATCGGTTTGTTGCGGGACGCGGTACCCGTTCTCATAGACGCCGCTCTCGTAGTCGTAGAACTCCGGCGCCTCGATGTCGAAGTAGATCGCGGCCATGACAGCGCCGATCGAGTGGATCACCCGCTTGGTCGTCTCGACGTCGTTCGTTGGAATCAGGTACCACGACTGAAAGGGGATGCGAGGATCGTCCCAGTGGAGATTCTCGCCGGGGTCGGTGGTGGCGTAGGGGAAGTCGGATTCCAGGGGGACGCCGTGCTCCACGATGGCGGCCGCGGCGTCCTGGTGGTAACCGCCGTTGACGCCGGCCAGGCCGTCGTACAACGGGTCCAGACTCCAGACAATGAACGACTCCGACAGGTCGATGGCCTGGTCGTCGTACAGATTATGGGCCCGATTCCACGCGCTCTCGGCGGCCGCCAGGACGGCGAAGCTGTAGCAACTGCCGATGGGTCCCTGGTCGCGGACGGGCCCGATGTAGCTGTGTCCATCGATGTCCCGAAGATCGAAAGCGGAAGGCAAATCCGACGCCGCCGAAGCCGCAGTGGCCGGCAGGAGGGCGGCCAGCAGAAGAGCGATGATGCGATTCACAAACACCCCGGATGATTCTTTGTCGAAAACGGGCGCGAGCCCCCCATGGGCAGCCCCCACACAGGCGCTATCGGCAAAAGCGGGGCGGGCCTTTGGGGAAGAGAGTGACCCGTGGCTCGCGGCCCTCACGGCTTGGCGAGAGTCGCGTCCTCGTCCGAGAACTCGTAAATCCCTGTCCCGCCGGGGTGAATGTGTCTGACGATGATCAAGGAAAGCGGAACTCGCGCAGGGATGCTGGCAAGAGAAGGTACGAACGTAAGAACGTAGGAAGGTAGGAACCCAGAATGCCGTCTACCACTCGCCTCGTACCAATCGCACGGGCCGCAAAGAACCCGCCGTCGCTCGTAGGGTGGGTTCTCAACCAGCCCTGTCAAGGTGGATTGTGGTCAGCGTTTTGCGATAATTCGGGAGGTCGCCACATGTTTGATCTTCGCCCCGCTGGTTCTCTGGGGCCGCGGTTTCTTGCGACCCCGCGGGTGTTTCCGGAACTTCGCCAGGTCGATGTTTTGGGCCAACTGTCGCAGGACCTCCGCGAACGCCACCTCGTCCATCTCCCGGAAGATCCGCCAATGGCGGGCGGGAACCGCGATCATCATGCCCTCGTACACCTTGGCGATGTGCGTGCACACGTAGTACCAGGAGACCTGTTTTTCCACGATCTCGGGACTGTGCACCGCCCGCAACGACGCCTGGACCACGGCCACCGCGTTGTACGCCACCACCGCCAGGCAAAAGCCGAACAACGCCGCCTGCGGATAGCCCAGGGCCTTGATCTCGCAATGGAGGACCGTGGTCAAGGTCTGGAACATCGTTTCGATCGTCCAGCGTTGCAGGTACAGATCCGACATAACCAACGCGTCGGCCGCCAGAGCGGGCACATTCGTCACCAGATGGATTTCGCTCTCGCCGTCGCGGGTGGGCTTGTCCAGTTCCACCGTGATCCGACGCGCTTGCATCGTTTCGCCGGTGGCCCGATTCGACAGGAGCATCGACTGCTCATAGACCCTGCCCGAAGCCGTTTTTCCGCAGCTTTTTCGCCTGCCCAAGAGCGTGTACGTCAGCGTCGAAGCGTGCTGACGAATCAGGAAAAAGCCCCCGCGATCCGCGATGCCGAAGAGAAAACCCGTCGTGCAGAAGTTGCGGTCCCCCAGCCACAGGTCCTGCGACTGGACCATCGCAAGGACCTCGCCGAGCAAGGCGCGTTCCTGGGCGTGGCCGTCCTCACAGGCCACGACATCGACCACCAGCCCCAATTCCGGATCCAGCACCACCAGCGTCTGGCCCGGCAACGCCGCCGCTCGCATCGAACGCAGTTCCTGGAGTCGATGCTCGGTCCCGCCCAGATGGTTGCCGTCGAGAATCCGCACGCGAAAACCCGCCAGCAACACCGGGGCCGTCCCGCCCAAACACCGGATGATCGGCCCCAGGTGGGCCGCCGAATCGTGAACAAACGCGGCCGAGACCGCCGTTTCCACGCCATTGAGCTTGTTGTAGACCGAGGTGATCGAAACCGAGGGCCTCTCCTGGGCCTGCTGATAGGCCGCACGAATCGAACGCGAGATCCCCAGCACCACTTCGCTCATCAACGCCACCAGCGTGCTGAAGAGCAACTCCCGCGTATACTGCTGGACGGCCGTGCGTTCAAACAACGCGTCGAGATGCGAGGCGTGAAACACCCGTTCCAGCGTGGCCCGCACGATCACGCTGATGGGACTTTTTTGTACGAACGCTTCCAATCGATGACCGAGCAACATGCTTGTCGCCTCCCAAAGCTACAGTTGCTCCCCTCACACGACGAGACGACAAGGTATCATCCATCCAGCAATCCTCACAAGGCAAAAACAACAAATCATCACCTTGACAGGGCTGGGTGGGGCTTGCCTCACCGTCTTCTCTTCTTCAGACGCTTCCCCGCTCCTACGCTTGTCCGCTTCAACGCGGCGTCCCGCCGCAGCCATTCGTGGTGACGCTGCGATGCGTTATCTCCAGAAACGTGCTCTCGCCAAGGCGCAGAGGAAAACCGATTCTTGTAGGGTGGGTTCTCAACCCACGCGTCTCCTTCCAGTCCTTTCAGAGTCCTTCCAGGGTCGGCCCTTATTTTAGTCTTTTGCGCGTTCTCTGCCGCAGTCGCGTTCGGATCTTTGTCCGCATGGGCTCAAGCCCATCCTACCGGCGGACGAAGGCAAGAACGTGCGAAGGAAAGAAAGAGAAGTGAGCTGAAAAAAGACGAAATGGGGCGAGAAAGGGTTAAAGACGCCCGTCGCTGTCGGTCTTCCCTTTTTCGTTTCTTTCGGCTATTGCTCTTTGGGTTGCGGCCGAAGGCCTCGCTGGAGCCTCGGTGCCTCTGTGGTTGAGAATTCCGGAGCGCACGCGTGGGTTGAGAACCCACCCTACGAGCGACGTCGGGTTCTTGGAGGCCCATGCGATTGGCCCGAGGCGGCAAATGCCGGATCGGAACGAGCTGCGATTTCGCATGACGGGTGCAGTATCTGTTGCTCAAATCTCGTCTTTGTCGGTTCGGAGAGGGCGGGCGCGGGGGCCTGCCCCCACGGACCTAGCGGCCTCGGCCCTGGAGGTATGCCCCTGCAATCCGGCCGACCGAAGGAAAAGCGAACCGCTTGAGGTCCACGTCCGCCGGGTCCAGGAGCAGGACTCGCTCGGCCTCGCCGTCTGCGGGTCGGGCTTCTTCGACCCCGGCCGCATCGCAGACGAAACCGAAGTCCAGAGTCCGGTATCGGACGCCGCCGTAGTCGTAGATGTTCGGCCAGGAGCCGAGGTACTGCATCGCGGTCACTTCCAGGCCCACCTCCTCTCGGATCTCGCGGGCCATCGCCTCCTCGGCGGTCTCCGCGGGATCGACGAATCCGCCGGGCAGGTCCCAGAGTCCCTTGCCGGGCTCCTTGCCGCGAACGAGCACGACCATGCGTTCCCGCGAGTCCACGAGCACGCCGGCCACCGCCGCCGCGGGGTTCATGTAGAGCTCGAACCCGCAGGCCTCGCACCGGAGCAGCTTGACCCCGACGAATCGCAAAGCCGCGGCCCCGCACTTGGGGCAATACCGAAACAAGTCTCCCGGCCCAGCCTCGAACGACATAACAAACCCCGAGAAGTCCCAAATCCAACGAATTCGCCCGAGCCGATCAGACGCCAGCGGCGCAGGCGACATGAGCACCATGGCATTCTACCCCACCCCGGCCCTGTGCCGCAACGAAGGAGAAAAGGGAAGGAGAAAAGGGGACATTCTGCTTTTTCCTCGTGCCTCGTCGGGATGCCCCGCCCGACGCCTCCCTCACCGAAAAAGTAGAATGTCCCCTTTTCCTTGTCCACCGAAAAAGTAGAATGTCCCCTTTTCCTTGCGCGGGCCGATCTCTCTTGACCGGCCCCCGGCGGCTCTTCTATGGTGGCAAACTCACAAAGGTTGGATTGGGTCCTGGGAAAGTTATGCGTTGGCACGAGAGAATTCGGCGCAGGCTGCCGGACAAAGAGCGGCTGCGGAAGACCATATTGTACCGGCTGTTCGGCAATAACATCCTGGCCGGCGATCTGTGGCATTTCGACGCCAGGTCCGTGGCCGCAGGCTGGTCGATGGGGCTGTTCATCGCGCTGACGCCGACGATTCCCTTCCAGATGACCCTGGCCTGCATCGGGGCCTTGAGCCTGCGGGTGAATCTGCCGATGGCGCTGCTGGCGTGCTGGGTCACGAATCCTCTGACGTCGGTTCCGTTCTACATGGCCGCCTGGCGGCTCGGCCGCGCGGTCCTGGATGCGATCCCCTTCGCTCACGAGTACGTCTGCGCGTACGGGGAAGGCACGCGGTCGAAGGTCATTGTGGGCTCGTTCTGCCTGTGGACCGGCTGCCTCATTCTGGCCGCGGCGGCTCTCGTCGTGAGCTACCCGCTGGTCCGCTGGCTGTGGCCTCGCCAGGGCGAGGAG
>JBDKUU010000489.1:0-10630 GCA_039679525.1 Phycisphaerales bacterium
GGGTCCGCGACGGGGGGCTGAGGCTTGCGGGAAGAGGCTGGAGGCTGGAGGCGGTAGGCCGGAGGGGTTCCACGGCCCTGGGGCCGGCGGCCGCCCGCCTGCTCGATCACCTCCGCGATCAGGTCCATCGCACGGAGGGAAAGCTGGATCGAGTTTTCCGCGGGCTTGCTGTGGATGCGATCGAGCAGATGGTCGAATCGCTGCGCGATTTGCGACACGTCCGACGTCCGGCAGACGGCCCCGGCGGGTCGAAGCAGTTGCTGATCCATCAGGCGGTGAATGGTCCGGCCATTGAGGGAGATCCATCGCTCCTGCCAGCCGGTGGTCGAATCGGGGCGGTAGCGGTGCCAGACGCCGGGAAACAGCAGCAGCAGGGTGTCCGGCTCGATGGTCTTACGGCCGGTCGGCTCGGATTCGAAGACGCCTTTGCCGTCGGTGATCAGGATGACTTGAAACTCCGGAAGCGTCCGGCCCCGCCTCCAGTCGAATTGATAGAGCGACGGATGGCCCGCGGGCGGGTAGCCGTGACTGGCGGGAATTCGTCCGCGGCCGGCCCCGGTGACGTAGAGGCCCCAATCCATCGCGTCGTCGGTGACGGGCAGGTAATGATAGAACGGGCCTTCAAAATGGGCGTCTGAATCAGCCATCCTTCTAATATACCTCAGGGGACGCAATGTCGCAAAATGAGGGCGCATTGTTTGCGGCACGCCGATGCCTGCGATTATAATCGTAAAATCGGGCTATGCTGCAACTCTCGCAGAAGCCGCAAAAGTTGAGTCGCAAAGTGGAGGATAGGATGATGAAAAAGGCAATCGCGTTCACCGTAGTCTGTCTGGTCCTGGCGGCGGCCGGGTCGGCGCTTTCCGTTCCCTATGAGGTCGACTCCCACACCCTCCACCTGTACCATTTCAACGGCGACACCCAGGACAGCGCGACGGCCAATCCGATTCACCTGGCCCTGGATTCGGGGGCCACGCTGGTCGACGCGACGGTCCCGGGTCTCGGACAGGCGCTCTACACCTGGGAAGGCACGGCCGCGGCAAACAAGAACCTGCCCTCGGCGATGGTCACGCCGGAGAAGGCGGTGAGCAACTTCGTCGGCGCCGATGGGGCTTTCACCTTCGAAGCGATGGTGTGTTCGTCCTACGGCCTGGGCGCGATGCCGAACAACATGCAGATCATCTCCGGCGAGCACGATTCCGCCCGCGGCTGGCAGTTCCGCGTCGAATCCGCCGGCAATCTGGCGTTCATCAACCTGACGGGGACCATCCAGACGATCCTCGCGCCGCTGCCGAAGGACGGCCCGCATGCGTTCGTCGCCGACAAGTGGTTTCACGTCGCGGTCGCCTACAACGGCCAGGCGGGCGTCGCCGGGAACCTGAAGTTCTACTGGACCGCCATGGATTCGGGCGAAGCCCAGGCTGTCGAATTGGGTTCGTTTACCATGAACGCCGACATCACCCCGACGGTGGCGCCGTTCTTCGTGATCGGCAACGAGGGCCGCAACGGCAACGGCCGGACCGAGAACTGGGAAGGCTGGATCGACGAGGTCCGCATCAGCGACATCGCCCGCGAGCCCGCCGAGATGGTCCCGTTCGTCATGGCGTCCAAGGCCGTGCGGCCCACGCCGGCGAACAAGGCGACGGATGTGCCGCAGGACGTGGTCCTGGGCTGGACGCCCGGCGACTCGGCCCAGACACATGATGTCTACCTCGGCACGTCGGCCGCGGATGTCGATGCCGCCGATCGCGGCAAGCCGCTCGGCGCGCTCGCCGGCCAGGGTCAGGACGCCAACTCGTTCGAACCCGCTATGCTCGCGCTGGGCCAGGTCTATTACTGGCGAGTCGACGAGGTCGAGGCCGATTCCACGATTCACAAGGGCGACGTGTGGAGCTTCACGGTCGAGCCGTACTCCTATCCGATCGCCAAGGTCACGGCCACCGCGTCGAGCTTCAACCCGAACATGAGCCCTGAGAACGCGGTCAACGGCTCGGGTCTGAACGCCGACAACCAGCATGGCATCACGAGCGAGCAGATGTGGTTGAGCAACAAGGCCGGCCCGCAGCCGACCTGGATTCAGTTCGAATTCGACGCGGTCTACAAGCTCGACAAGATGTGGGTGTGGAATTCCAACCAGGTTCTGGAGCCCATGATCGGGATCGGGGCCAAGGACACGCTGATCGAGTACTCCGAGGACGGCGCTACGTGGACCTCGCTGGGCCAGGTTGTGCTGGCCCGGGCTCCGGGCGCCGAGGACTACACCCCTGAGACGATCGATCTCGGCGGCGTCTCGGCCAAGTTCGTCAAGCTCACGATCAGCAGCAACTGGGGCGGCGTCGTCGCTCAGTATGGCTTGAGCGAGGTGAAGTTCTTCCAGGCCCCGGTTCGCGCCAGGCAGCCGATGCCGGCGTCCGAAGCGACGGGCGTGGCCATCGACAGCTCTCTCTCCTGGCGTGCCGGCCGGGAGGCGGCCTCTCACAAGGTTTACTTCGGGACCGACAAGCAGGCCGTGACAGATGGGACGGCCGCGGTTCAGACCGTCACCGACAACAGCTTCGATCCCGGTGCTCTGACGCTTGGGACCACCTACTACTGGAAGGTGATTGAGGTCAACGAGGCCGCTACCCCTGGTGTCTGGGAAGGCGACATTTGGAGCTTCACCACCCGCGAGTACCTGGCCGTCGACGACATCGAGACCTATACGGATGACGAGGGCAGCCGCATCTACGAGACGTGGCTCGACGGTTTCGCAGACAAGAGCAGCGGCTCGATCATCGGCCACATGGATGCTCCCTTCGCCGAGCGGGCGATCGTCCACGGCGGCAAGCAGTCGATGCCCTTCGAGTACAACAACGTCGACACTCCTTTCTACAGCGAGGGTCAGCGGGAGTTCTCGCCGGCTGAGAACTGGACCGTCAGCGGGGCCGACGCCCTGAGCCTGTGGGTCCGGGGCAACGCCGCGGCCTACGTCGAAGACGCCGGCAAGGTCACCATGACCGGCGGCGGCCACGACGTTTGGGACAACGCCGACGACTTCCGCTTCGCCTTCAAGACCCTCAGCGGCAACGGCTCGGTCGTCGTGAAGGTCGAAAGCCTCGTGAACACCAACGTCTGGGCCAAGGCGGGCGTCATGATCCGCCAGAGTCTCGACGCCGATTCGAAGTTCGTCTACTCGGTGATCTCGTTCAGCAGCGGCGCGTCCATGGGCTGGCGTTCGCTGGCTGGGGGCGCCTGCGAGAGCGCCACTGTGGCGGGCGTCGCGGCTCCGCAATGGATCAAGCTGACCCGCGCGGGCGATGTCTTCACGGCCCAGTACTCCGCGGACGGCAAGGCCTGGATTGACGTGAAAACCGCCACAATTTCCTCGGCCACGGTAGCCATGACCGGTCCGGTGTATGTCGGTTTATGTGTCACCAGTCACAATTCCGCGGCGATCACGACCGCGGTGATGTCCGATGCGGCGGTCACCGGCTCTGTCAGCGGCGATTGGCAGGTGGCGACGATCGGCGACGATCCGCAGCCGTTCAACAGCCCGACGGACCTCTATCTGACGGTCCAGGACAGCTCGAACAAGACCGCCACGGTCACGAACGCGTCCGCGGCGACATCGGCCGAGTGGACCCAATGGAAGATCCCGTTCAGCAGTCTGACCGGCGTGAACCTCAAGGCCGTCAAGAAGCTGTACCTGGGCGCCGGCAGCAAAGCGAACCCAATCCAGGGCGGCTGGGGCATGTTCTACATCGATGACTTCGGCTTTGGCCACGCAGCCCAGTAGCAGCATTGCCGGGCGGTGGATTGTGGGACCTGCGACGGCAGGGGCTCCACATCGCGGCCCATAGCCACAAATACGCATCGGGGCCTGTGTCCGGATTCGAAGGACACAGGCCCCGATTCTTGCGCACGCAGCGAAAGCCTCTGGTTTTCGGAGACGTCGTGCGTGGGATGGCGACCGACACGATGCGCAATGTGGTGAATCTCTCCGGATTCCTGTTGCCGTCACGCCACACATGCAGTACCATACAATTGCAGAGTCCTACAATCGTCGTTGCTTTCGGTCCAGGAAGGTGGTTCTTTCGCCCGAGGAGGAGCCGGTATGATTGTGGATCCAGTTACACGCCAGAGCATACTCTCGTCCTGATCTATCGCGCCCAAAGAGCGCCCGGTGCGCTTCGGATGTCGACGTAACGTCACAGCATGAGTGTGGGGGCCTTATTGAAGGAGGTGCAGGAATGTTGCGTAAGGCAGGATTACTGAGTGTTCTTCTGATTGTCGCCCTGGGCACAGGGGCATCCGCGAAGATGATCGCCTACTATCCTTTCGAGGAGGGCCAGGGTACCGCAACCGCCGACGTGACCGGCAACGGCCACAACGGGACCCTCACCAGCGGCGTGGCCTGGGTGACCGGCGTCAAGGGAACCGGCGTGCAGTTCGACACGGGCGGAGAACGGATCGCGATCGGCACTATCGATCCGTCGGGGGGAACCAACGCCATGACGCTGGCCGCCTGGATCAACTGGCAGGGGCAGGGGAACGCCATCGCCCAGCAGGGCATCATCGGCAAACGTCTGGGCTGGGACGCCACCGGCAGCACGATCCGGTGGTTCTGGCAGACCAACCCGGCCGGGGATCTTCTGTTTCGAGCCGACTACAACGGCGGCGGCACGAGTTTCGGATGGGGCAACGTGCTGCTCGTGCCCTATGCGAATGAATGGACTCACGTGGCTGTGACCTGGGCAAACGGCGCCGGGGCACAGTACATCAACGGCAAGCAGGTTTCAACGGGGAACGTCACATTCAGAGATTCTGCGAGCGCTACGCCTGTGGTGATTGGTTGCGTGGATTCCACCAATACAGAGAGCTTTGTCGGCATCATCGACGAGGTGCGAATCTACGACACCGCCCTGGCGGCCGGCGAGATCGCCCAGACCATGACGGGGGACACCGCGCCCGCCAGCGGGCCGCAGCCGGCGGCCGGGGCGACCGACGTGCCCCGCGAGGTGGTGCTTTCCTGGACGCCCGGGGAGTTTGCGGCCAGCCACGATGTCTACTTCGGGACGGACTTTGCCGCCGTCGATCAGGCCAGTCGTGCGGACGACAGGGGCGTTCTGGTCAGCTCCGACCAGACCGCCGTTTCGTATGACCCCGAGGGAGTCCTCGAGTTCGGCCAGGTGTACTACTGGCGCGTCGACGAAGTGAATGCCCCGCCGGAGAGCGGCATTTCGAAAGGCCCGGTCTGGAACTTCACGGCCGAGCCGTACACATACGTTCTCACGAACGTGACGGCCACCGCCTCCGGCAGCGCCCCGGGCACGAGCCCGCAGAACACGGTCAACGGCTCGGGACTCAACGCCGACGACCAGCACTCCATAGACGTGACGCAGATGTGGATGAGCGCCGGCGCAGCGTCGAACTGGATCCGGTATGAATTCGACGCTTCCTACAAGCTGTACGAGATGTGGGTCTGGAACTCGAACCAGCTCATCGAGCCGGTCGTCGGCTTCGGGGCCAAGGACGTCACTGTCGAATACTCTGTGGACGGGACGAACTGGACCGTGCTGGAAGGCGTTCCTGAGTTCGCTCGAGCTCCCGGCTCCCCGACCTACACGGCCGACACCATCGTCGATTTCGGCGGCGCCGTGGCCAAGTTCGTGAGGCTGACGATCACGCACAACTGGGGCGGGATCATGCCGCAGACCGGCCTGAGCGAGGTCCGATTCTACTACGCCCCGGTGCAGGCCCGCGCGCCGATGCCGGCCGACGGGGCCACGGGCGTCGCGCTCGACGCCGAACTGAGCTGGCGGCCCGGCCGAGAGGCGACCTCGCACGACGTCTTTTTCGGAGCCGACAGTAGCGCGGTGGCCGACGGGACCGTCGCCGCCAAGGCGGTTGCCGAGCCCAAGTTCGTGCCCCCGACGATGAACTTGGGAACGAAATACTACTGGAAGGTCGATGAGATCGCCGGTGCGGATTCCTATCCGGGCGCCCTCTGGAGCTTCACCACGCAGGAATACGCGGCGGTCGACGACTTCGAGAGCTACACCGACGACGAGGGCAGCCGGATCTACCAAGCCTGGACCGACGGCTTCGTCGACAAGAGCAGCGGCTCGACCGTTGGACATTTGGACGCTCCCTTTGCGGAACGCAAGATCGTCCACGGCGGCGCCCAGTCGATGCCGTTCGCGTACAACAACGCGGAATCGCCCTTCTTCAGCGAAGCCTACCGCGACTTCTCGCCCGCCCAGGACTGGACTACCAACGGCGCCGACACGTTCGCCCTGTGGGTCCGGGGCGCCCCGGCGGAATACATGGAAAGCAACGGGGCCATCACGATGAGCGGAGGCGGCCACGATATCTGGGACAACGCCGACGACTTCCGTTTTGCCTGCAGGACTTTCAACGGGGACGGCTCCATCGTCGTGAAGGTAGAGAGCCTTGTGAACACCAACACCTGGGCCAAAGCCGGCGTGATGATCCGCCAGAGCCTCGACGCGGCATCGCCGTTCGTCTACATGGTCCAATCGTTCTCTGAGGGCGTGTCCATGGGCTGGCGTCCGACGACGGCCGCCACCTGCGGCAGCGCCACCCAGACGGGCATCGTCGCCCCGCAGTGGGTCAAACTCATCCGCAAGGGCGATGTCTTCACGGCGCAGTACTCCGCCAACGGCACGACCTGGACGGATCTGAAAAACGCCGACGGGACGGTGGCCTCGACGAACGTGGCCATGACCAATCCGGTGTATATCGGTCTGTGCGTCACCAGCCACGACTCGGCCGCCATAACCACGGCGGTGATGTCCGGCGTGGTCGCCATAGGCAACGTGACTGGCGGCCCCTGGCAGGTGGCGACGATCGGCGACGATCCGCAGCCGGCCAACAGCCCGACGGATCTGTATCTAACGGTCCAGGACAGCTCGAACAAGACCGTCACGGTCACCAACGCGACCGCGGCCACCTCGGCCGAGTGGGCCCAATGGAAGATTCCGTTCAGCAGTCTGACCGGCGTGAACCTCAAGGCCGTCAAGAAGCTGTCCCTGGGCGCCGGCAATAAGGCCAACCCGGCTAAAGGCGGTTCCGGCATGCTTTACATCGACGACATTGGGTTCGGCCACCCGGCCCAGTAACAGTATCGAGGAACGATGAATTGTGGGACCTGCGACGGCGAGGGCTCCGTACCGCCGTCCACGGTCACAAACACGCATCGGGGCCCATGTCCGGATCCGGCGGACATGGGCCCCGCATGGTGCGCCGAACGCGAGAACAAAGGAGCCGCTGCACGATCGATCTTGTTCACTTTGTGCGCAATCTGGCGATCTTGGGCACGGATTCGGCCGAAATATATTGCGTAAGGCGGTTGTCTGTGGTATATATGCTGCAGTGACGGATGTGTGGGTTCTTCATGCAGCCGCGGCGGTTAGGAGCGAGCGACCCTGCGGCGAATTGGACTCGGAGAGCCGTATGCAACATGTCCAGCCATACACACGGCCCGGGGGGGATGCGCCCCATTTATGTCCGTCTCACACCCCTGATTTTTCCTCTGTGACTCCGCTCGTCGTCGGTTCGGAAAGGAGGTGCTCTGTCCACATCTGGCCTTGAGGGCCTGCGGCAACCGGCCCCCATGAATACTGTGACATGACAACTCAGCACGCTGAATTGAAGGGAGGAAGAACATGTTCTTTCAGAAACAGATCTTCGCGGCGACTCTCACTTTGCTCAGCATGAGTTTGGCGGTGGCGGCGCCGCCTGCGGTGCATCCGGAGACGGGAGAACCGCTGGTGATCACCTGCTACCGGGGCGCTCCCGCTGCGATCAACGGCAACCTGGACGACTGGAACCTCGACGCGATGACCCCGGCGGTCCTCGACTCGGCCAAGCAGATCTATACGGGAGCGGCCAGTTGGACCGGCGTCGCGGATTGCAGCGCGAAGTTTTACCTGATGTGGGACGACACGAACGTCTACATCGGCGCGCAAGTGAAGGACGACAAAATATCGGCGACCAAGACCGGCGTCGACATCTGGAACGCCGATTGCGCGGAGGTATTCTTCTCCACGACCAACGCCGTCTCCGGCCACGCGGAGCACTATCAGTGGGGCTTCAATGCCAACGGGCTGAAGTGGAAATGGGAGGACATGGACGGCGGCACCAGTTCCGATCCAACGTACGTGACGATGGCCGCCACCAAGACTCCCGACGGCTACATCATCGAAGCTGCGATCGAAATCGCGCAGATCAAGTCCCTGCAGTTCACGCCGGGAAATGTCGTCGGTTTTCACGCCTGCATCGATGACACCGAGGCCACCGATCGCGAAGTCCAGATGACCTGGACGGGGCGGGAAGCGCACGATCAGAGCCTTGGATTCGGGAATGTGATTCTCTCGGCCGAGCCGGCCATCGCGGCGGGCCTGAGCCGCAACCCGACCCCGGCGAACAAGGCCAAGGGCGTGTCGATCGACACCTCCTTCTCGTGGATGCCGGGCGACTTCGCGGCCGGCCACGACGTCTATCTCGGCGCCACGCTCGACGACGTGAACAACGCCACGCGGGCCAATCCCGGAACCGTGCTGATCAGCCAGGGCCAGGCGGCCGCCGAATACGCGCCCGCGGCGCCTCTCGAATACGGCAAGACCTATTACTGGCGCGTCGACGAGGTCAACGCGGCCCCCGACAGCACGATCTATAAAGGGGAGGTGTGGAGCTTTACTTCCGAAGCATACGCCTACCCCATCACTAGCCTGACGGTCAAAGCCTCCGGCTTCCAGCCCGGCATGGGACCCGAGAACACGATCAACGGCTCAGGACTCGACGAATTCGACCAGCATGACACCGAGGCCACCCACATGTGGACCAGCACGAACGTGAAACCCCGGTGGATCCAGTACGAATTCGACAAGGCGTACAAGCTCCATGAGCTGTGGGTCTGGAATTCCAATCAGCTCATCGAATCGGTCGTCGGCTTCGGCGCCAAGGACGTCACCATCGAGTACTCCACCGACGGTGTCGCCTGGACGACGCTGGAAGGGGCACATCAGTTCGCCCGGGCCCCCGGCTCGCCGAGCTACACGTCGAACACGGTTGTCAGCTTTGGCGACGTCGAGGCCAGGTTCGTCAAGCTGACTGTCGACACCAACTGGGGCGGGATGGCGATGCAGACCAGCATTGCGGAAGTGCGATTCTTCTACGTCCCGGTGCAGGCTCACCTGCCCACGCCGGCCGACGGCGACACGGGTGTCGCCACCAACGCGACGCTGGATTGGCGGCCCGGTCGTCTGGCCGCTTCGCACAAGGTCTTCTTCGGCACCGACAGCGCCGCGGTCGCGGCGGGAACGGCTGCCGCCTCCACCGTGACGGGGCACAGCTACACCCCGGCTCCGATGACCTTCGGCACGAAGTACTTCTGGAAGGTCGATGAAGTCGGCGACGCCGGCACGTATGCAGGCGACGTCTGGAGCTTCACCAGTCTGGAGTTCGCGCCGATCGAGGATTTCGAGGCCTACACCGACGACGAGGGCAGCCGCATCTACGAAGCCTGGGCCGACGGCGTGACCGATCCGGCCAACGGCGGTTCCACGGTCGGCTACATGACGGCCCCGTTCGCCGAGAGGGCCATCATCCACGGCGGCAAGCAGTCGATGCCCCTGGCCTATGACAACACGAAGTCGCCGTACTTCAGCGAGACCTCCACGGAGTTCGAGTCGCCTCAGAACTGGACCGGCTCCGGCGCGGCCGAGCTGTGCGTCTGGACCCGCGGCTATCCGGCTGTGACAACCACGGCCGTGACCGAGACCGGCGGCAAGATGACTTTGACAGGTTCCGGCGCCGACATCTGGGCCAACTCCGATGAGTGCACCTATGCCTACAAGACCCTCACCGGCGACGGCAGCATGATCGCCCGCGTGACCAACATCGGGCCGGGCACTCAGACCTGGGCCAAGGGCGGCATCATGATCCGCGACAGCGTCAACGGCGGATCGACCCAGGCCATCATGGCCCTGACCGCCAACACCGATGGGGCCGCCGGCAACGGCGCCAGCTTCCAATACCGTCTGACCGCCAACGGCGTCTCCGCCAACAGCGACAGCACGGTGCTTGTGAAGGTCCCGTACTGGGTCAAGCTCGAACGGACCGGCGACACTCTCACCGGCTACACCTCCGCGGACGGCAAGGCCTGGAGCCAGGTGGGCACCACGGTCATCACGATGGCCGATCCGGTTCTGATCGGCATCGCCGTCACGGCGCACCTGGCCGGAGAGAATCGAACCTACCAGTTCGAGAGCATCTCGGCGGCAGGAAATGTGACCGGCGCCTGGCAGGGCGCTGTGATCAACGCGGCCCAGTACAACGACGGTGCTCCGATGTATCTGACCGTCACGGACAGTACCGGCAAGAGCGCGACCGTCAGCAGCGACGCCGCGGCGACGGTGTCCGACTGGACGGCCTGGAAGATGCCGATGAGCGGCTTTGGCGGCGTGAGCTTCTCGAAGGTCAAGAAGCTTACGATCGGCGTCGGCGCCAAGAACGCCACGACGGGCGGGTCCGGCATGGTGTTCATCGACGACATCGGCTACGGCCGCTCGGCCCAGTAGTCCTGAATTTGGAGTCTATGAGATGCCGTCGGGCCCGTATCCGCAGG
>JBDKUU010000490.1:0-5305 GCA_039679525.1 Phycisphaerales bacterium
GAGAAAAAAACGCTGGAATACCTCCGGGAGCGACTGGCCGATCCGCAGAGTCTGCCCATGCGAATTCACGTCTATTACACGCCTGAGACCAGTATCGCGGGCGAGGCCCTGCGCAGACAGATTCTACTGCAGGCACGAGAAGCGGGCGCCGCCATGGAAACGGATGTTCGTTTGGAACGGAGCGTCTGGGTGGGCTCCGGCGAATCCCCCCTCTTTCTCCGAGGGGGGCAAATCACGACGTTTTACCCTCAGCCCGTGCCGCGACCCGATGGGGGGGGGCAACTGCTCAGCAGCGGGGTAATCGACCCAAACGATCTCGAACAGCACGTGTTGTGGCGTCTCACCATGCCGAAGAATCTGCCGCTGGTGTTTCGCATTGAATACGACGAGGCCAGCCGTCAGTCGGCGAAAAACGTGGCGGATACGGTCATGGCGGTTGCCGAACGCGTGGGCGTGGCGGACCTGGTGACCGTGGCGGAGACCCTGGTTGAGCCGGTTCCGGAGGAGGCGTTTCTGGGGAAATGGCGGGCTCTGGGCAACTCCATGATCCAGAGCGTCGACATCCAGCCCAACGGAGTGTGTCACGTCCTGGTGGGCGAGGGATCCCAGGCGATCCGGCCCGGCACGACCGTGAAGGGAAGCTGGCTGTGGACGGTCAGGGAGATCCTGCTGGACATCGGCGATACGATCGGCGGGAAGAAGGACTACCCCCCATATCGGTATCGGGCGACTCTGGGCGAGGAAGGCAATCTCGTCGCGGAAAGAGGAGAAATCTGGCCGCAGGGCAGTTTCATGTATGTAGGTCCGGCTCGAATGGTTTTCCAGAGGGTGAAATAGGGTCGTCAGGCGTTCAGGAAGGAGAGAACTCATGTTCAGAGCACATTCGTACATGACAGTAGTCGTGTTGGGACTTTGTTCGGCGTCCATCACGGAGGCGGGAGCGATGGGCATCTGGACATTCGATGAAGGGATGGGCGTGGAGGTCGGGGACAGTTCCGGCAACGACAATCGTGGGCGGCTCATCGGAGAGCCTGCGTGGGTCGAGGGCTGGCTCGGAACGGCTCTGGCGTTCGACGGGATCGATGACTATGTGGAGGTCCCTCACCACGCCAGCCTGGTTCCCTCCGGCGGTGAAGTCACGGCGATGGCTTGGATCTACGCCGAGCGGCATGGCGGCCCCAATGGGGTTCCGTGGCAGGGGATCGTGGCCAAAGACGATTCGCCTCGCCAGTACAGCCTGTACACCCAAGACAACGGCACCCTGCACTTCAGCACCGGGCCCTATTTCAGCCACGTCTGCACCAACAGCACCTCCACGGTGCCTTTGCGCGAATGGGTCCACGTCGCCGCGATGGTCAAGGACATGCGACATGCGTACTTCATCAACGGCAAACCGTCCGGCGTGTCGGGCACAGACGCCGTTCTGCTTCCCGGCAGCAAGTCCACAGTCAGGATCGGCAACACGCAGGAGCCCGAACGCACCTTCTGGGGGATGATCGACGAGGTCCGTCTCTACGACCGGGCTCTGAGCCAGGAGGAGATCGAAGACCTCATGACGCCCCATTCTCTGCTGGCCTGGAGCCCGCGGCCCAAGCAGGGGAGCTACGCCAGCCTCCGGAATCTGAAGGCTCTCCTGTGGGTCTCCGGCGAGACCGCGGCAACGCATGACGTTTACCTCGGCACGGATGAGGAAGCGGTGAGGGCCGCGGATGTCGCATCGCCTCTGTACTGGGGCCGGCGGGACGCCTCGAACTTTTCCGTGGAGGGGCTTGTGGAAGCCGGCCTGCGGTATTTCTGGCGGATCGACGAGGTCGAGGCGGACGGCGCGACGATTCACAGAGGCGTCGTCTGGTCGTTCACCGTGACAGGCTATTCCATGATCGATGATTTCGAAGGCTACTCCGACGAACAGGGTTCACGAATCGAAGAGACCTGGATCGACGGCTCGACCAACGGCACCGCCTCCGAGGTGAGCCGCTGGATTCAGCCGTCCGGCACGGCAGGACGGAACTCCCGGAACAAGCAGACGCTAATCCTGGCCTATGACAACGCCCGATCGCCGTACTACAGCGAGGCGGAGCGACAGTTCGTTGCCCAGCAGGACTGGACCGCCGGGCTTGCGGACACGTTGAGCCTGTCGGTGAAGGGGGACGTAGTATCCTTCGCGGAGACCGCCCCCGGCGTGTACACCATGAGCGCCTCCGGCAACGACATCTGGAGCAACAAGGACAACTGCCGCTTCGCATTCAAACGCCTCGACGGCAATGGGTCGATGTCGGTTCGTGTCGACAGCATCGTGATGACCGACGTGTGGGCCAAGGCGGGAGTGATGATTCGCGAGAGCCTCGACCCCGGCTCCGCGAACGCGTTCATGCTGGTCACCCCGACGGGCCGCCGCGATTTCCAGAACCGCCCGGACAACGGCAGCGGCTTGTGCTTCGCGGCTCACAGTTCGGTCGGGACGATCTCGCTGCCGTACTGGATCAAGCTGGAACGGAGAGGCGACCAGTTCACCGCCTATCACTCGCCCGACGGCATCCGATGGATCCGGCAGCCGGACGACGAGGAAATCGTGTCATACCAGTCGTCGAATCCGCAGACGATCAGCATGCCGAACTCCGCGTACATCGGCCTGGCCCTGTGCAGCCACAACGGAGGCGCCGCTACGACGGCCGTGTTCGGCGACGTGAAGACGATGGGTTACGTGGGCAGCAAATGGCAGGTCGAGGAGATCGGGTTCGATCATCCGGGCAACATGCCGGACGACCTGTACGTGGTCGTGGAGGACGGCGACGGCAAGGTCGCTACTGTGACGCATCCCGACCCTTGGGCTGTGAACGCCCCGGCCTGGACCGAATGGCGGATTCCGTTCAGCGACCTCGCCGGCGTGGACCTCACTCGGGTCCAGGGATTGCGGATCGGCGTCGGCGGGCGGGAGTCCTCGACCCCGCCCGGCGATGGCATCGTCTGCATCGACGACATTCTCGTGTGGAAACCCTAGCGGTCTGCGGATCGGGCGTCGTCACGTGGATCGAGCCGATAACCTGCGGCGTTTATCTTCCATGTCGATATGCCAGATGTATTTCTGCGTGCGGAAGACCACGACGGCCAGCCCGATCCCGGCCAGCGGCAAAGCGAAGGGCAGAGCCTTCTGGACAAACCCTGTGCCGAAGAAGATGATCGCGGTGTTCAGGGCGATGAGGGCCAGCCGTAACTCCGTTGGCCCGGTGCCCAGGAAGGTGATCTTGAACTCGCTGGTCGCGGCGAACGACAGGTACGAGTTGACCATGAACGCCCCGAAGACCGGGATCGAGATCAGAAACAGCAGCCGGTGCAGGTCGTCGAAGAGAAGGGCGTAGCCCAACAGCGCCGAGCACATGAACACGAAGTCGAGAAAATGGTCCATGTAGTAGCCCCACTTGGGGATGCCGGTGTCACGATAGCGGCCCAGCGCCCCGTCGAAGCAGTCAGTGAACCACTGCAGGGCCAGCATCAGCGAGGCCGGCCAGAGCCAATGGAGATTTCGGCGGGCCAGCCACCCGAAGAGAATCAACCCCGCGCTCCAGAGGATCGTGGTGAGCGTCAGATGATATCCCTCGATCCACCGAGGAAAGCGTGGCGTCAGGTAGTTGATCAATCGCTTCTCCGCCTTTGCCAGGGGTGATTTCAGCGGCAGTTTCTTGTCGCCCTGAAAAGGTTTTGCCGTCATATCCATAAGGATTCCTCGAGTTGACTGTCTGCGATTCCCGACGACCTATGACGCGCCGATCTTGCCGGCGGAGGGAGGGCCTCCAGCCATTGGCGGCACAGCGGAGATGTCACGGCGGCCGACTTCCGGAAAGACCAGATGCAGTCCGGCAAAGCAAATTCGTTTGTAGATCACCGTCGTCCATCCGAGCGGCCGGGCTTTTCGCCGGACAACGAAGGTCCCCGCCCATTTGTCCCGCAGGGTCTGGCGACCCGGGTCATCCAGCATCCAGCCGAGATCGAACAACAGGCTCCATGGCACCGGAAGCATCGGGATCAGCCGCACGGTCATCTGGAGCAGCGAGGGACGTCGGCCCTCGATATCCACGATGCGAACGCCCATGAGCAAATAGCCCAGCGTTCCGATCCTGGACCGTTGCACGAGCGTGAGATAGACGTACCCCGCTGACATCAGAAGCAACAACATCTCCCCGGCGAGTTGTTCGGGCGGGTGAGCCGGGTCAAGCAGAGCCAGGACAAGTGTGATGCCGCAGACGATCACGAACAGTGCGACAAGGTCGATGGCGAGGATGACCACACGTCGAATCGGCCCGGCATAATCCCCGCTGCTGAAATATGCGGCTTTCCCGGCTGCTGTCTCTTGTGCCTCTCTCATGATCGCTCGTCCATGGAACCTTGTGCCCATCATCGTCTCTCGGTGTGACAAGCATAGGTGCAAGAGGAATCGATTTCAAGCAGGAAATGACCGGCGATGTTCTCGATGCTTGAAAGCGACGGCGACGCTTCGGTACAATTCGACAACGGAATCGCCGTGTGGCGGCGGCCCTGCAATGGAGCCAGGCGTATAAGGGATGCACGATGAGGCATGCGATGGACCAAGCAAAACCGAGTCTGTTCTCTTTTGAGGTCAACTCCGACGCTTTGTGCTTCCGCTTGGTGATTCTGCTGCTCTTGCTGGGCTGCGTTGGTCGTTGCCTGGCGGGTGGGCCGCCTCGCATCTATATCGTCACCGATCTGGAGGGCGCCAGCGGCGTGTACAAATTCGCCCAAACCCGCGAAGCGAACAATCCGCTGGGCGAGAAGGCCAAGGAGTACCTGATGGGCGACATCGCGGCGGTCGTCCGCGGGCTCCGGTCGGCCGGGGCGACCGACATCGTCGTGCTGGACGGCCACGGCTCGCAGGCTTTCGTGCCGCATCTGATGGAGCCGGGGGCCAGGTACATCACGGGGCTGCCTCGCCCGGGGCACCTTACGGGTCTCGATGGATCGTTCGCCGGGATGATTCAGTTGGGGGCCCATGCGATGATGGGAACGCCCGACGGCGTCCTGTGTCACACGCAGTCCTCGCGCTCGGAGAATCGATACTGGTACAACGGGGTCGAATCCGGAGAGTTGGCACAATGCGCCGCGATCGCGGGGCATTTCGACGTCCCGACCATCATGGTTACGGGCGACGAGGCGACCTGCCGGGAGGCCGGGCATTTCTTCGGGTCCGATTGCGTCACGGTGGCCGTCAAACGCGGCATCTCGCGGGAAGCGGCGGAATTGTATCCATTCGAGGAGACTCGACAGGCACTCTATGAGGGAGCCCGCCGGG
>JBDKUU010000491.1:0-7705 GCA_039679525.1 Phycisphaerales bacterium
GCCCAACAGGTGGCCGGGGCCGACACCACGCAGTTTGTCGACTATTGTCTGGAGCGGCTCTACAGGCTGGCGCACTGAAAGCATTGATTAAGGATAATGGATCATTGATGATTGGCAAAGCTGCGGAGCCGGATCTCTTCAATAATCAATCATCAATAATCCATCATCAATTGACTATGGACCTCATCGCCCACGGCATCGACCTGGTGGATTTCCCTCGCATCGAGCAGATGATCGAGCGGCACGGGGACCGGTTTCTCGACCGTGTCTTCACGCCCGCCGAGCGTCAGTACGCCGGTTCACATAGGAATTCGATTGAGAAATACGCCGGGCGGTTCGCCGCCAAGGAGGCGATCTTGAAGCTCATCGGCACCGGCTGGCGCGGCAAGATCGCCTGGACCGACGTCGAGGTGACGAACAATCCGGCCGGTCGGCCCGAAGTAAGGCTGTCCGGTGAAGTGAAGGAGATCGCCGAGAGGCTCCGGATTCGGCAGATCAGCATCAGCATCACGCATACAGCCAATTTCGCGATCGCCTCGGCCGTCGCGCTGGCTGACTCGAATGAACAAGAACGACTTTGATTGCATCGTCATAGGGGGCGGCCACGCGGGCATCGAGGCGGCCCACGCCGCGGCTCGGATGGGGGCTCGCACCTGCCTGCTCACGCTCAGCAAGGCGACCATCGGCAAGATGAGCTGTAACCCCGCGGTTGGCGGACTGGCCAAGGGGCAGATCACACGCGAGGTCGACGCCCTCGGCGGCCTGATGGGCCTGGCGATCGACGCCACGGGCATCCAGTTCCGCATGCTCAACCGCTCGAAAGGCCCGGCGGTCCAATCCCCCCGCGCCCAGGCGGACAAATACAAGTATCAGGACTTCATGCGGGCGAGGCTCGAAGAGACGCCCAACCTGACCATTGTCGAAGCGATGGCCGCTGAGATTCTGACGGAAGGGACCCAGGTTCGCGGCGTCCGGCGTGCTGACGGCACGCAGCTTTCGGCCTCGGCCGTGGTCGTCACGACGGGCACTTTTCTCCGCGGCATGATGCACATCGGCACCGAGCAATTCCCCGGCGGCAGGCTGGGTGAACCGCCGGCGGACGACCTCTCGGCCAGTCTCGAACGGCTCGGCCTGGACGTCCAGCGGCTCAAGACAGGCACTCCCGTGCGGCTCGATGCGACCACGATCGACCTGGACCGCCTCGAAGCCCAGCACGGCGATCCGGACCCTGTGCCGTTCTCCTTCCTGAACGATCGGATCGACCGCGAGCAGGTCCCGTGCTGGATCACGTACACGAACGAGCAGATCCATCAGCTCATTCGCGACAATCTGCACCGGGCCCCGCTCTACACCGGCCAGATCAAATCCGTCGGTCCGCGGTACTGCCCGAGCATCGAGACGAAAATCCTGCGATTCGCGGACAAGGACAAGCACCAGGTGTTTCTGGAGCCCGAGGACGAGGCCCGCACGACGATCTACTGCAACGGCATCAGCACCTCGCTGCCCAAGGACGTGCAGGAGCAGATGCTCAGGCTCATGCCGGGCACCGAGCACGCCCGCATCGTCCACTACGCCTACGCGATCGAGTACGACTATTGCCCGCCGGTGCAGTTGCAGCCGAGCCTGGAAACCCGCAAAGTCGCGGGCCTGTTCCTCGCCGGGCAGATCAACGGCACCAGCGGCTACGAAGAGGCCGCCGGGCAGGGGATCGTCGCCGGGATCAACGCCGCCCGCAAATTGCAGGGCAAGGAGCCGGTCGTCCTGGGTCGCGATCAGGCCTACATCGGCGTGATGATCGACGACCTGCTGACCCGCGGCATCGACGAGCCGTACCGCATGTTCACGTCGCGGGCCGAGCACCGCCTGGCCCTCCGCTCGGACAACGCCGACCGGCGGCTGACGCCCGTCGGCGTCGCCATTGGCCTGCCCCAGCCGGACCGCGAGAAGCGATTCCGCGACAAGATCGACACGATCGCAAGATTGAAGGCGCACCTCAAGAGCACACGCGTCGAAGGCGTGACGCTCTGGGATTTGCTCCGCCGTCCGGACGGTCTCACGCACGACGCGCTCCGCACAACGCACGACGACTTCGCCGTGTGCAGTCGCGAGGTCCTGGAGGCGATCTCGATCGACGCGAAGTACGAGGGCTATCTCGCCAGGCAGGAGCGGCTGGCTGCTGTGCAGCACGACCTCGACGCCAAGCGAATCCCCGCCGACGTAAACTACGAGAGAATCGAGCACCTCCGCGCCGAAGCCAAGGAAAAGTTGACAGCCTTCAAGCCCGCCACGATCGGCCAGGCCTCGCGTCTGACCGGCATCACCCCGGCCGACATCACGGTCCTGCAGGTGTACTTGAAAAAGAATGATCGATAGAGCCGAGCAGGGTCAATCTCCGCCTTGGTATTCTCGGATTCGCCCTTTCTGCACAATCCAGAGCCTTCCCGCAATATCGCCTTTGCCCAGGCCAACGATCAGAGTGTTGCATGCATCCATGAGGTCTCGATGTGAGAGTCTGGGCGGCAGACGAAGAACGGCGATGCCGGCGTAGTCCGCGGGATTGAAGAGCAGTGGATTCGCGAAATCGAGGTCGAGGGTCACGAGACATCGATGCTCCGACTGACAGACGCTGATCACCGTACGGTCAGCCGCCCCGGGGAGATTCTCCCCCAGAACCGTCAACGTGTCATGTCCGGCGGATTGAAATACCGCTGCCGCAGCCTTGCCGAGATTCTCATCCAACTTAAGCTTCATGTCTCGGCTTTCAGCGGAACATCTATGTACCGTTCTCTGGCCATCTCGGCACCATATGCGATGCAGGCGAGGATGTCATCTTGGTCCAAGTCGTATTCCTGCATGATCTCTTCAGGTTTCATGCCGCTGGCCAGCAGGTCCAGCACCAACGACACCCAGATCCGCCTGCCACGGATGCATGGTTTGCCGAAGCACACATGAGGATCGATCGAGATGCGATCGAGCAATTGCTCGCGAGTCATGCGACGCCTGCCTTTCCCGAGAAGATCGCCAACCGGCGCGCCACGTCAGACAGGAGGATCGGGCGGGGCGCCATTCGACAATTAAGAATACCTTGCGCGATCTTCTTTTGCAAGGAATCCGGTCGCTGGACGTGCGAGGCCGAATCTTGTAGGCTGTGCGTATGTTGGAGCTATCTGAGAATGCCTACAATCGCAGCGTCTCCCGCGAGCGGCCGAAGTTCAAGCTCTGGAGGTCCGCCGGGCTGATGCTGACGTACAAGTGCAACGCGGCCTGCGAGTTCTGCTACTACCATTGTTCGCCGGAGAAAGGCGGGCTCATGCCCGTCGACGCGTGCCTGGCCGCCTGGCGGTCGCTCCAGATCATCGCCGGCGGGGCCGCCAGGGTCCATCTCACCGGCGGCGAACCTTTCCTCTATTGGGATCACCTCGTGGAGATCCTTCGCAAGGCCGGCGAACAACGCCTCGGCCCGGTCGATCAGATCGAGACGAACGGCTTCTGGGCGACGGACGACCGGCTCATCACGGAGCGGCTCTCGACGCTGACCTCGCTGGGCATGGAGCGGCTCAAAATCAGCGTCGACCCATTTCACCAGGAGTATGTCGACATCGAGCCGGTGAACCGGCTGGCCTCTCTTGCAGCCGAGATCCTTGGGCCCGATCGGGTCCAGGTCCGCTGGGAGGAGTACCTCGACGAGCCGGCGGACATCCGGCGTCTGTCGCAGGGCCAGCGGGACCGGGCGTACACGCAAGCCTATCACGAATACCCATTTCGTTTCACGGGCCGGGCCGCGGGGCACCCGGCGCATCTGCTGGCCTCCCAGCCGGCCGAGGAACTCGTGCATATGAACTGCCTGGCCGGGTTCCTCGGCGCCAAGGGCGTTCACATCGACCCGTACGGCAACGTCTTCAGCGGCGTGTGCAGCGGCATCATCGTCGGCAACGTCAACCAGACGCCGTTGGAGGAGATTTGGAGAGCATTCGAGCCCAAGGGGGACGGGCTTGTCGGGGTCCTCTGCGAACGCGGCCCATGCGGCTTGCTCG
The DNA here is from genome assembly GCA_039679525.1 of Phycisphaerales bacterium. GTDB lineage: Bacteria > Planctomycetota > Phycisphaerae > Sedimentisphaerales > Anaerobacaceae > PLanc-01. The sequence goes on from JBDKUU010000491.1 coordinate 4,035, forward strand.
AAGAGGCGAAGAGCCTGGGCTATGAAGAACTGCCCGCCTACGCGAGCAAGTGCCACCTGTGCACGCACGTGCGGCAGTTCTTCTTCGAGAACGGCCTGAAGCAGCAGGTTCTCGGGCCGGCGGATTGCTACGCTTAAGAGAAATTCGAAGCACGAAATTCGAAATTCAAAACAAGCACAAATGACCAAAATGCAAATGACCCAAACGGCCCGTCCGCATGGGCGTCAGCGTTTCGGTCATCTGGTATTTGAGCTTTGGATTTGTTTCGGATTTCGAATTTCGTGCTTCGAATTTTCCGAAAGCTCTACTTCGCCGCGGCGATGGCGTCGGGCAGGTTGAGCGTTCCTTCGTAAAGACTTCGGCCCGCGATCACGCCGGCCACGCCGAGAGGCTTGAGCTTATAGATATCCGCGACTTCTTTGAGCCCGCCGGAGGCGATGACGGGCGTCCTGACCGATTTCGCCAGGGCCGCGGTCCGTTCGATGTTGGGGCCGCTGAGCATCCCGTCCTTGGAGATGTCCGTATAGATGATCGCCGCCAGGGGCAGCCTGTCGGCCTTGGCCGCGAACTCCAGCACCGGCAGATCGCTGTCCTCCAGCCATCCATGCGTGGCCACCATGGACCCGCGGGCGTCCAGGCCCAGCACGAGCTTGCCCTTGAAATGCGTCGCCATGTCGGAGAACCACTCGAAATCGCTGACGGCCCTGGTGCCGACGATGACCCGCGAGACGCCCATGTCGAGCAATTCCCGGATCGAGGCCTCGTCGCGGATGCCGCCGCCGACTTCGACTTTGAGCAGGCCCAGTTTGGCGATCGCCGTGATGCAGGCGGTGTTGATGGGCCGGCCGCTCTTGGCGCCGTCGAGGTCCACGAGGTGCAGCCACCGGGCCCCGTCCGCGAAGAACTGCCGGGCCTGGGAGGCCGGATTGTCGTTGTACGTGATCTGGCGGTCATACTGACCTTGAATCAGCCGGACGCACTTGCCGTCCCGCAGATCGATGGCGGGGATCACATCCATGGCTCACACCCTTTGCAATTGACTATCAATCATCGGCGATTTACTATTTGGCCTCGGGTCCAATCGTAAGGCGTTCATCGTGAAATGTAAATCGCAAATCGTTGGAGTTCGATGATGACTAGACCATTTGCCGGTCCGATCTGTGCTTCGGGGGTGATTCTCTTGATCCTGGGGCTCGCGACGGCGTCGCCCGCTTTCGCCGCGGCCAAGCCGGTGATTCTCGACACGGATATCTGCGACGACATCGACGACACCTGGGCGTTGTCCGTGCTCTTGAAGTCGCCGGAACTCGACTGCAAGCTGGTGGTCACCGCCGTGGGCGACACGCAGGCCAAGGCGAAGATCGTGGCCAAGTTCCTCGAAAAGGCCGGACGGTCGGACATCGCCGTCGGCGTCGGAATCAAGCAGGGCAACGGCTCGCACAGGCAGATGGACTGGGTGAAGGACTACGACCTGGCCTCCTATCCCGGCAAGGTGCACAAGGATGGCGTCCAGGCCCTCATCGACACGATCATGAATTCGCCGACCCGCGTGACGCTGATCGCGCTGGGCCCGCTGCCCAATATCGCCGAGGCCCTCAAACGCGAGCCGCGAATCGCCGAGAAGGCAGACTTCGTCGGCATGCACGGCAGCGTTTTCATCGGGTACGGCGGCAAGAGCACTCCCGACGCCGAGTACAACATCGTGAAGGATGTCGAGGCGGCGAAGAAGGTCTTCACCGCCTCCTGGCCGATGACGATCACGCCGCTGGACACCTGCGGCCTGGTCGAGGTCAACGGCCCGAAGTACCAGACGCTGCTCAAGAACGACAGCGTCATCGTTCGCAATCTGCTGGAGAACTACCGCCTGTGGTACCTGGACGGCCTGAAGGACCGCAAGGACCTCGACGAGGCCGCCCGCAAGCGGATGACGGACGAGCAGCTCAGCCAGCGCAGCACAACCCTGTTCGACACGGTCGCGGTCTACCTGGCCGTCAGCCGGGACCTCGTGGAGATGAAAGAGGTGCCGCTGAGCGTCACGAACGACGGGTTCACCCGCGTCGAGGACGGTGCCAAGAAGGTCAACTGCGCCGTGAAGTGGAAGGACCTCGACGGCTACGAAGCCTGGCTGGTCGAAAGACTGACGCGGAATTGATGGTGGATGATTTGTGATTGATGATTGGACTTCGCGAGTCGCCGCCGATCCCCCAATCGTAAATAGTAAATCGCAAATAGTCGATTGAAGGGGTTTCTCATCGAAACCGAATCTCGTCACATCGTCGTGGTCGGCAGCTCGAACATGGATTTGGTCGTCAAGTCGCTGCGGATTCCGGTCCCCGGCGAGACGGTCATGGGCGGCGAGTTCCTCATGGTCGCCGGCGGCAAGGGGGCCAACCAGGCGGTGGCCGCCGCCAAGCTCGGGGCGAAGGTGTTCTTCGTCGCCCGGCTGGGCAACGACCTGTTCGGCCGCAAGTCCCTGGACAACTTCCGGCTGGAGGGCCTGGACACCACGTATGTGTCGCTGACGTCCGACGCACCGTCGGGCGTGGCGCTGATTGCGGTGGACCACGCCGGGACCAACGCCATCGTTGTCGCGCCCGGCGCCAACGCGAGGCTCTCGCCGGACGACGTTCGCCGGGCCGAGACCGAGATCCGATCCGCCGGCGCGGTCGTCGCGCAGCTCGAGGTGCCCATGGCGACCGTTCAATGCGCCGCCGAGATCGCCCACGATGCGGGCGTGCCCTTCATCCTGAACCCGGCCCCGGCCCAGTGGCTCAGTCCCTCGCTGCTGAAGATCGTGTCGGTCCGGACGCCCAACGAGAGCGAGGCCCGCATCCTGACGGGCATTGACGTGGTCGACGCCAACTCCGCCCGCAAGGCGGCGGAAATGTTGCTCAGCGCCGGAGTGAAGGCGGTGATCGTGACGTTGGGCTCCAAGGGGTTCCTCGTGGCCGAGGGCAACGCGACCGAACTGGTCCCGGCGATGAAGGTCAAAGCGGTCGATACGACCGCGGCGGGCGACGCCTTCACAGGGAGCCTGGCCGTCAGCCTGTCGCAGGGCCAGAGCCTTCGCGACGCGGCCCTGTTCGCCAATCGCGTGGCGGCGTTCTCCGTCACGCGCCTGGGCGCGCAGCCGTCGATGCCGACGAGGAAAGAGTTGGAGGAATTCGTGGGTGGAGTCCTGCAAAATGGGAATTAGGCCTACAGCAAGCTACATAACGCCGAGGAGAACGGAATGAAGAATGCGAGAATAGGGATGTGCGGCTCACTGATCCTGCTGGCGCTTGCCGCCGGGATGTTGATCGGCGGGTGCAAGAAACCGGACAATCGGCCGAAGGTCGTGCTCGTGATGAAGTCGCTGGCCAACGAGTTCTTCAAGACGATGGAGGACGGGGCCCTCGACCACGCCAGGCAGCACGAGGCCGAGTACTCGCTCAAGGTCATCGGCATGAAGAACGAGACCGACGTGGCCGAGCAGATCCGCACCGTCGAGATGGTCATCGCGCAGGGCGCCTCCGCGATCGTGATCGCCCCGGCCGACTCGAAGGCCCTCGTCCCGGTCTGCAAAAAGGCGATGGACGCCGGCATCATCGTGGTCAACATCGACAACAAGTTCGATGTGGACGTCCTCAAGGACAAGGGCGCCAAAATCCCCTTCGTCGGGCCGTACAACC
>JBDKUU010000492.1:0-10219 GCA_039679525.1 Phycisphaerales bacterium
GCCGGCGGGACCATCGGGCCGATTGGATCGCGCTGCGATAGTTGTTCTCGCTGTTGGTCAGCGAGTCCATCTGGCGAAGCACGTTGTAGTACCGCTGGGCGACATCGACCGCGAACGTCCGTTTGTACCGCTCGAAGTCCCACATCTCGTAAATCACGTCGCGCTCGGCCTGGGTCAGCGGCTCGGTCACGATGTAGCGCCCCGCGCCGCGGAGCAACGGAATCGAAACCGAGGGGTCGAAGCCCCAGTCGATCGTGTCCGTCCCGGGCAACAGGCTGATCAGGCCAAGCGTCAGGCCCGCGGCGATATTCGCTCCGTTCTGGAAGGTCCGGTCCACCCCTACCGTTCCGCTGGCGTCCAAAGTTGTCTCGTTTCTCACCGTATCGCGAGTCAGACCGGCCTGCCCCGTCGTCGTGAACACGGTCCGGAAGGCGTCCCGCTCCAAGTCGAGACTCAGAGCCACTCGGAACACGTCTTCCTTGCGGGATTGGTACTCGGGGCTGTTGTTCGCCGCGATCTTCAGCGCGTCGATCAACGAAATCCGCAGAGGCCGATTGGGCTCGATCGGGATGTTCGCGTCCGGGGAGCTGACGGCCACCGGGTAGTCCTGGTCCGGCCAGTGCGGGATCTGCGTCAGCGCGTCGGTGCCGAGAGAGGCCTCGCCCGAGACGGGAAGGTTCTGAGTCTCGATCAGCCGACGACGCAGGATGTCGCTGGGCCGCTCGATCCGGAATGGCTCGGTCTTGCCCAAAGCCTCCTGCTGCTTGTTCTCGACGATATCATAGGCAACCTTGTCCGCCTTCTCCCGATACGTCTTCGGACTGCGGCAACTCGTCAGAATCAAGCCGCAACAAGATAGCGAAACTGCACAGACCAGACAACGGATAGAGCTTCGTTCCATGAATACGCCCAAACCAGAAGATTCCATGCCCAAAGCACCACGCCATCGCGGCAACCGGCCGCGTTGAACTCTCATGCGGTTCGCCGAACCCACCCGCCGGACTTGCGAGTTTCCCCGCGGAGCATACCTCGGGGGATACAGTTCGATGCTGCGAGATTCATGTCGCGTCAAACCGCCTTTTTACTATAGACGCCTCTCAAGCCCGACTCATTGCAACAAACGGCTTTCCTGTCCGCCCAGCCCGACGCACAGGGAGTCGGCTCACAGGTAAAGTGGTCCAAGAGTATACCTCCGTTACAAAAAATTGGAAGAGGAAACACGAATCGGCTTTCTCGCGGCCGTTTCCTGCACGTTCGCACAGGGAAAGCGTTGCGTTCGAGAGCCTCCCCTGCTATCGTAGTGAACGTCGCGGCGGCCGCGGCTGTGCAGAAAGAAACGCTACCGTCGAAACCTGCGTCAACAGCAAAACGGGAATTGGGGGCACTGGAGGCAGATCGATGGACTTGCCCGTGGAACGACCGGCGAACGCAACGGAAGGAAGACTGATCTCGCTCGACGCCCTGCGCGGATTCGACATGTTCTGGATCACCGGCGGCTGGGCCATCGTCTCAGGATTGGGCAAAGGCCTCAACTCCGAATGGTTCAACAGTCACGTCCTGCCGCAAATCGAACACGTGCCGTGGAGAGGCTTTACGGCGTGGGACCTGATCATGCCGCTGTTTCTTTTCATGGTGGGCACGGCGATGCCGTTCTCGTTCGGCAAAAGGCTCGCCCGCGGCGAAAGCAAGAGCCGCCTCTTTGCCCATGTTCTCTATCGCGTGGTCATCCTGTGGATTCTGGGCATGATCGCCCAGGGCAACCTGCTCGAATACGATCTGACCAAGTTGCATCCGTACAGCAACACGCTCCAGGCGATCGCCGCGGGGTATCTGATCGCGTCGATCCTTCTGCTGACTCTGCGGCCGCGGTGGCAATTCGTCGTGACGGCCGCACTGCTCCTGGCCTACTGGGGCCTGCTGGCCCTGGTTCCCGTGCCCGGACATGGCGCAGGCCAATTGACCCCTGAGGGAAACCTGGCCATCTATATCGACAAACTGATCCTCGGCCGATTCCAGGACGGGACGAACTACACATGGATCCTCAGCAGCATGACCTTCGCGGCGAGCGTGATGATGGGCGCGTTCGCCGGCCAGTTGTTGCGGTCCGGCGGGACCCAGTGGCAAAAGGTCGTGACGCTTCTGTGCTCGGGCCTGGCCTGCGTGCTGATCGGCTGGGCCTGGGGATTCGTCTTCCCGATCATCAAGCACATCTGGACAAGCTCGATGGTGCTCTTCGCCGGCGGCTGGAGTCTCCTCTTGCTGTGCCTGTTCTATCTTGTCATCGACGTGCTGCGGTTGCGATTCTGGGCGACCTTCTTCGTCGTCATCGGCACGAACGCCATCGCCGCGTACATGGCGACGCACGTCTTCGACTTCCGCCACATCAGCGACATCTTCATTCACGGCCTGGCGAAATGGACCGGCCCCTGGCACGAGTTCGTTCAGGCTCTCGGCGCATTCGCGGTCCTGTGGCTGATCCTGCTGCTGCTCTATCGCAAGAAGGTGTTCATCAAGATCTGACGGCGCATCTGTAGGGGCAGGCCCCTCGTTGTTCTACACATCTTCGGCCTGTCCAGATCCGGGGCGTTGGAAGCGTCCAAGAGCGGGGGCGCTGCCCCCGGACCCCCGAGATTTTGCGCTTTGAGCCAGAGGCATGATAGACAAGACGGAGACCTCGCCGAGATAGTGGGATCGTCCAGACCGCCGAACCGGGCTCTGCCGGCATCATGTTCCTGGCAAAAGCGGAAAATCTCCCGGACACGCCCGCCGCGGGCGTGTCCGGCCTGTGTCGTCGCCCTATGGCGAATCCGTGAGGGCAACCACAGGGGGCTGCCCCTACCGATCATGCGCATGCGGGGACACACGCCGGCGCACCTCCATAATCTACCGCGAGAATCGCGGCCGAGCGGCGCCGGGGGACGCCGTGAGGGCCTGCCAGTTCAATGCGTCGTCGCCGAACGCCTCGGGAATGGTCCGCGTCAGCGAGAGGCCCTGCCCATCCGCCTGGGTCGGCCAGGGGTCGACGCCGCCGGGAAAATCCTCGCGATGCAAGCCGTCGCTGTAGTGGATGCGATCCACGACGATCCAGCTTCGAACGCCCCTGTCGTCGACGTCTTCCGGCCGGAGGAGTTGAATCGTCTCGCCGGAGTTGTTCAATCTGCCGGCCCCCCAGGAGAGGATCTGCGTGGAAGCCGGGACCGAGAATCGGCTCAGGAACACGCCCGTGTCCTTCACGAGCAGCATGAACTCCCGCGGTTTCAGAATGATCGGCGAATCGACGGGAAACAGCAGATCGATCTGGGGTTTTGTCGGATCGTCGGTGAAACGCCACGGCATCGCGCGATTCGGATCGTACAACGTCACGTTGGCGTCGCTGATGTTGTACAGTTCGACGTACTCGACCTCCGTCGTCCCATCCGAATGATACTCGATCTCGTTGATCACGATGGGCCCCACCTGGGGCCCCGCGTTGGTCTGGCCGGGCGTAGCCTGGGCTGATTCGACGAGACTCGGATAGGCCGTGGCGCTCTCGTGGCGTTCGAACGTCCTGCCCGGTTCGGAGGGGCCGAACGTACCCTGCTCGCTGTAGCCGGTGAGAGCGTCCTGCAAGCCCGAGTGCAGATACACGGTTTCGCCCGCGGCGCTGAGGCCGAACGGTTTGCGGCAGCCGGGATCGTTGGCGTTGCCGAAGTGCTCGTTCTCGTCGAACACCAACAGCCCCTCGGCGGGCAGGACCGTCCCTTCGGCGATCCGATACTTGGTGAAATCGTCGTTGTCGTCGCTGAGGTACCATCCGCCGATGTCGACGGCCTGGCTCGTCGTGTTACGAAGCTCGATCCAGTCCGGACCCACGCCGGCGGAATTCGCCAGAAGCTCGTTGATCTCGACCGCGCCGGGGTCGAGGACTTCGCCGGCGTCGCCCCGGCCGGGCGAGCCGCCCGACGCAGCGCTCGGCCGCCAGGCGCTGAAGTTGTCCCATAGATTGACCGGCGTTCCGATCGGATCGATCACCGTCAGCGAGAAACCGGCGCCGTCGGTGATGTCGTACCAGTCGTCGCTGTAGGAGAAGCTCTGGATGACCGAGCCCAGGGCGTCCACCAGTTCGATGCGCTCGCCGCTGTCGCTGAGGCTCCCGGCGTACTGACCTGCGATGGGAAGGCCCGGCCCATACCGGGCTTCGAAGGCCTCGCGATTCTTCACGACGAGACAATAAGCCCCCGGCGTCAATTGCACGTCGGAGAACATAAAGTCAATTCCCTTGGTGAATCGCACGAGATTCAGATTGATGACCTCGCTGCCGATATTGGTCAGCTCGATGAACTCGGTCTCTGAGATTTGAGATTTCAAATCTGAGATCTCAAATCCCGGGTGATACTGGATCTCGCTGATGCGAAGGCTCTCCTTCACCGGTCCGACGGCGAAGACCGCGTCCGCCAGCGCGCTCCACACGGCGCCGCTCTGCGCGCGGGCCTTGACCCGAGCGCTGCGAGTCAACGTGACGGGGCCGGAATAAAGCTGCTCGCCAGAGACGTTCTGGTTCGCAGGCCCTTTGCTGGCGATCATCTCGACGCCGATCAGGAAATCGGAGCTGGACGTCCCGGCGTTCATGCCCTGGATGGCCAGAACGTTGTTGCCTTGCCGCAGGTTGGACACGTAGGCGGACAGGTCGATGGACTCGAACAGAATCGCCTGATCGTCGCCGTGGCTCGTACCGGCCACGGAGTTCCAGGCCGGAGCGCCGTCGAAGTTCCGCCGGGCCACTTCCGCTCCATTCAGATACGCGACGAATCCGTCGTCGTACTGGACCTTGAGGGTCATCGAATCGAGAGCCTCTTTGCCCGGGGTGTACTGGAACGGGATACGGATGTAGCACGATCCATTGATGTTGTACATCCGGCTGCCCACGTCGAGACTGATGTAGTTCTCGTACCCGGTGCTCCGCTCGAAGCCGACGCCGCCGGGCCCGCCCGAGGACGAGAGCCACGCGGAGTCGTCGTACGACCGGGCGGACCGCCAGTCGCCCACGTCGGCGCCGGTCGGGACCAGGACCCGCTTGGCGGCGCCCCGCGCCACCAGCGAAACCTCCGTGGCCGTCTGCGACGTGTCGGACAGCGCCGGGTCGCTCCCGTCGAGCGCGTAATACACCGGCATTCCCTGGGCGATTGGAGCAATTCGCAGAGAAGCGCCCGTGGCGACGTTGCCACCGTAGAGCGTCGTTCCGCCGACAGAGAGGCTCGGGGCCGCGAACGTGTACATGCCCTCCCGCGTGCACGCGGCCAGGAAGATGTTCTGGCGGCTCGGGGTCCAGGTGTCGATGATGTAGGTGTTCATGTTCGGGATCACGCTGACCAGCTCGTTTCGCAGCTCGTTGAACCGCCGGTTGACGTTCTGCTGAGTCAACGCCCCGCCGTTGAAGAAGTGCTTGTAGACGCGATCGGCGAAGAGCAGCTTGAAGTCCTTGTTCACTTTGAGGGCGCGGTAGAGCTGGCTATTGGCATCACTTCCAACAGTGAGTCCACCCGATCGAGAGGGTCTTGGATCATAGAATCGATCAGCCTGTAGATCCCCCGACTCGAACGTGCCCTCGGCGTCCCAGACGAAGAACCGCCATTTGCCGGTCTCGGATCGTTCGCAAGCCGCCGACCAGTTGTTCTGCGGCCAGTCCCAATCGTTCGGCCACAGGCGAACGATCAGGTAATCGATGAAGTCGACCACGTCGAGCTTCTTGCACAGCTCGGCGTAGTACGCCGGGTTGGTCATGTTGTGCCCGCGGGCATAGCTGAGCATGGCGTCCCACGAGATCGAGTCGCCGTCGCGGACGCCGTTCATCGTCATCACGTCCCAGGGCTTGTCGCTGTGGAACCACTGCTGGCACGATTGCTCTTTCACGTGCTCCGTGACGTTATAGAACCCCTTGTATTCGCCGTCGATCAGCAGGTTGGCGAACGTGCCCATGCACGCGACCTGGCCCATGTCGCGGTGCAGCCGCCGGAGCAGCTCGTCCTTGATGAACGGGTTCGTGCGGTCGTTGTGGCCGGCCCGCAGCACAAGCGTTCCGAACTGCTCGGCCGTCGACAACGGCAGCAGCGGATACTCCAGCCAGCTCTGGCCGTACCGGCCGCGGAAATACAGCCGGAAGCTGATCTTGGAGTCGCCGGACCAGAAGCCGTTCGAGCGAAGGTACCGGGGACGCATCCAGGGGCTGCCGTGGACGCGCAGCCCGCAATCGACCTGGAACTCTTCGTCCGCGCCCGGCGTGAACCACTCGACGGAGACCGGACGCTCCAGGTCGCGGTTGAGAATGTTGTTATAGCTGCCGGCTCCGGTCGAGGTCCAGACGCCGCCGCTGTAGGTGCCGCCGACGACGGCCATGATGCCGTTGGGCTCGTAGAACGTGTTCCCCGCGTCGGCCACCAGCGAGATGATCGGCAACGTCTTGAGTTCGGGGCGGCTGTCGAAGAGAAAGGTCCGCGTGTAGATCTTCGTGGGCTTGTAGCCGTCCTTTACGGCCATCGCCCGCACGCAGGTCGTCTTCGTGATGTGGATCGGTCCCGTGTAGGTCCTGCCCGGCGGCACGCGATAGCCCACCGTCACATCGGGCGACACGCCGTCGAGCGTATAGATGATCTTGGCGTCCGGCGTATCGGTCGTGATCGTCAGGTCGACGCCGGGAGCCCCGCCCAAGCGCGTCACGTCGGAGCTGTAGAGCCCTCGTTCGTGACTGAATCGCAGCGGCGAGACCTCGCCCGCGTACCCCTCGTTGTTCGCCGCCCCCGGGGTCGGCTCGAAGAAGAACCGCAGGGTGTCCCCGCCGTCCGGGTAACGACCATAGGACTGGTCCGGCGTCTGCTCCTCATAGACCAGGCCGTCGATCAAGGCGACGCCGTTCACGTCGAACAGGTAGACCCCGTCGCCGCCGGCGTTGAGGCGAAATGCCGCGTGAAATCCGGAAGCCGGCTGCCCGCTCGTGCGGCCGCCCCCCTGCTGCTGGTCGACCTGGTAGTCGCCCGGTTCCGCGTCCATCCAGATCTGAAGGAACCGGCCGGGCCCGATTGTCGTGGCCCCGACGTTGCCCAGGGGAATCTGCCACATCGTGGGGACTTCCGGGTCGTCGCTCAGGTACATGCCGCCCACGTTCACGGAGGTGTCGCCGGCGTTGTACAGCTCGATCCAGTCGTCGAAGTCGCCCTGCGGGTCCGAGAAAGACGCCACATTGGAGGCCATCACTTCGTTGATCACGACCTTCGCCTGCGACGTCGCGACCAAGGACGCCAGAATCGCCAGCGACACTCCCAGAATCGAGCGAATCGCGTGATTTTTTCGGGCGTTCCACAGTGTGGACCTTCGAGGCTCACCATTCGATGTGTGCATGCTCACCCAATACTCCTCACAGGTTCTGTCCTTATTATAGCAGATCGGGCCCCTCGAATCGAGGGAATTGCCGACGCCGGTCCCGGCGGGAGAGGGCACGCTTGAATGCGGACGTCTCACCTGCTATGCTCATGGCGTCGATTTGCGATATTTGATGTGTGATTGTTGATTTCAGAGGCGGGCTCCCGCGCTCCTCCAAATCAAAAATCACACATCAACAATCAACCTTGAAGGCAGGGCCTATCCGTGCGTGATCTGATCGAACGAATTCGTGACTTCAACCGCCAGCGGGACTGGGAGCAGTTCCACTCCCCGAAGAACCTTTCGATGTGCCTGGCCGCGGAGGTGGGCGAGCTGCTCGAACAGTTTCAGTGGCTCACCGAAGAGCAGAGCCGCGAGCTGACGCCGACCCGCCGGGCCGCGGTGGAGGATGAGATCGGCGACGTCACGCTGTGCCTGCTGAACCTCGCGGACAAGCTCGGCATCGACATCGTGGACGCCGCGACTCGCAAGCTCGAAAAGAACAGACTCAAGTACCCCGTCCACAAGGCCAAAGGCCGGGCCGACAAATACACGGAGTTGGAATAGCGGACCCCAAATCTGAAATCCCAAATCCGAAATCCGAAGCACGAAATCCGAAACAAACCCAAAATCCAAAACTCGAAGGCTCAAAACGGCGCATTCGATGCCGCGTCAGCGTTTCGAGCATTTGGATTTCGGTCATTTGCGATTGTTTCGGATTTCGTGCTTCGAATTTCGGACTTATTTCTTCTGCGCCAGGTATCGCTGGATCGACTGGATGCGGATCTCGGCGGTTGGGTGGGTGGAGAAGTACTCGCCCAGGGTCAGAGGGGCCGGGGCTTGGTGCAGGCGGGCCAGGCGGGACAAGAGGCGGATCGCGCCCTGCGGATCGTAGCCCGCGGCGACTGCCAGGCGCACGCCGAGCGTGTCGGCCTCCAACTCGTTGTCCCGGGAGTAGGCGGTTTCGAGGAAGCGGACGCCCACGTTCCGTAGCCAGGCGCCGAGGAGGCCGGGGACGGGGGCCGCGCGGGAGGCGGCCGCCATGGCCGAGCTGGTCATGATCCGGTCGATGGCATGGCCTTTGAGAACGTGGCCCATCTCGTGGCCCAGGATGAATGCGATCTCGTGCTCGTTCCACCCGCACAGGTCGAGGATGGGCCGGCTGACGAAGATGAAGCCGCCGGGCAAGGCGAAGGCGTTCGGCTCGCCGCAAAGGAAGGCGTCGAAGTGGAACGCGCGGAGCTTATTGGTCACGTGGGCGGCCAGTCGGCTGCCGGCCTGGTCGAGGGTCTCCCGCGTCCGCGGCTCGGCGTCCATCTGGAGCTGTTGCTTCGCCTCGTGGGCCAGGTCCAGACCTACGCCGTGCTCGAGGCGGATCGTATCGGCCTCGGTCCCTGTCGCGGAGGCCCACATCCAGTGGGCTTTTCGGACCTTGGGACCCATCTTGCGGCCGAGATGATAGAAGAGACTGTCGGACATTTCGATAGTTTACAGTTGTTGGTTCACAGTTGACAGTAAGAAAGGCTGGAGGCTGGAGGAGCATACCTCTACGGCCTACGGCCTACAGCCTCCCGCCTGCCTGTTAAATCAGGCGAAGAGCCGGCTCCAACACGAAAGTAACAAGCTTGACAATTCACGGAATTGCCTTATAATAGGTAGCCGTAAGGGTTTGTTTTTGCAAGCTTTATACTGCTCTGTGTGGTGGTGGTCCGCTGCGGAACGTCGGCGGCGGACGGCGTTCTGAGGGTTCGGTCGCAAGTTTGGTGGACGACTTCGCAGGTCGAAGACGGCGAAGGTACGGCCTGGGCGCAGGGTCGGGTTTGAAATCCGCCCGTACAAACTGCGCCTGTGCAGAGGCCCGCTTGCGGTGATGATTCGTCCGCACAGTCAAGGCAGTTTTGCATAGGGAGTCCGCAGGGGTATGAACCCGGAACAACCGCTCGACGCGCATCAGGCGGCGGACAAAGAGCCGCAACTGAACAAGTACTTCAAGGCCGCCATTAAAACGATGGCCAACGACATCCACCTGAAGGTGGGTCAGCCGCCCAAGCTGCGAATCTTCGGCGAATTGAAGAACACCACCGGCGAGATCCTCACGGCCCCGCGAATGGAGGAGCTGGTCTTCGAGATCATGAGCCCGGCCCAGAAGGAGCAGTTCCTCGCCAACGGGACGCTAGACTTCGCCCATGAAGTCGGCCGGGAGCACCGGTTTCGCCTCAACGTCTTCCGACAGAGAGGCGTGATCAGCCTGGTGGGCCGCCGGGTGAGCGCCCACGTGCCGACGTTCGAGAAGCTGAACCTGCCGCCGGTCCTTGGGAAGATCGCCGAATCCCGCCAGGGACTGGTCCTGGTCGTCGGCGCCACCGGCTGCGGCAAGACCACGACGATCGCCGCGATGCTGGACTACATCACCAAGACCCGGTCGTGCCATATCGTGACGGTCGAGGACCCCATCGAGTACCTGTACAACGACAACAAGGCGATCGTTTCGCAGCGGGAGATCGGGATCGACGTGCCGAACTATGAGGACGCGCTGACCTACCTCATGCGGCAGGACCCGGACGTGGTCTTCGTCGGAGAGATGCGAGATTCCAAGACCGTGACGGCCGGCATGCGGGCCGCCGAGACCGGGCACATGGTGATGGGGACGATGCACTCGTCCAACGCCTCGCAGGCGGTGCATCGATTGCTGGACCTGTTCCCCACGAACGAGCGGGAGCTGGTCCGCCAGGCGCTGGCCACTTCCATTCGGGCCATCATCAGCCAGGTGCTGCTGCCGTCGATCCGCGAGGGATCCGACCGGGTCCCGGCGGTCGAGGTCCTGCTG
>JBDKUU010000493.1:0-2157 GCA_039679525.1 Phycisphaerales bacterium
CCCCGGGCCAGGGCAGAGATCATCAGGCCGTTCCACGAGGTGATGATCTTGTCGTCCCTGTGCGGCCGAGGACGAGTGTTCCTGTGCGACAGCAGCCGCTCCCGGGCGCCGGCCAACCCGATGGCAATCTCCTCGGACCGTCTCTTGAGCTTCGCGGCGGTTTCTTCAACAGATCCCTCGACATGCAGAATGTTCTCGCCCTCTTCGAAATTGCCCTCGCGAGTGACGCCGTAATGACAACAGAAGACCTCGGCGTCTGATTCGCCCAGGATCTCCTGCATCTCGTCCCGCCGCCAAACGTAGAAAGCCCCTTCCCGGCCCTCGCTGTCCGCGTCCTCGCCCGCGTAGAAACCGCCCTCGTCGTCGGTCATGTCCCGCAGAACGTAGTCGAAGATGTCCCGGGCCACCCTCGCGTGCATCGGCTTTCGGCCGACCAGGTGCGCCTGGACGTACGCCAGGCCGATCATCGCCTGGTCGTAGAGCATCTTCTCAAAATGAGGGACGAGCCACTGGGCGTCGGTCGAGTAGCGATGAAAGCCGCCGCCGAGATGGTCGTGGATGCCGCCGCGGGCCATCGCGTCCAGGCTCTTGTCCACCATGTCGAAGGCCGCCTGTTCGTCCGTCCTGTGGTGGTAATTCAATAGAAACGTGAGCATCGACGGCTGCGGGAACTTGGGGGCGGTGCCGAATCCGCCGTGGACGGGGTCGTAATAGCCCGCCAGGGCCAGGAATGCCTTCTGAAGGACATCCGGCGACAGCATCTGCTCGGCCGCCGCATGGAAGGGCCGGCCCAGCATTTCCGTGAGCGATTGCGAGGACGACAGCAGATCGTCCCGTTTCGTCCGCCAGGCTTCGGCGATACCGGTGAGCACCTGTCGAAAGCTGGGCCGCCCGAATCCGCTCCGCGACGGGAAGTAAGTCCCGCCGTAGAACGGCTTGCCCTCGGGAGTCAGGAAGACCGACAGCGGCCAGCCGCCGGACCCGGTCATCACCTGGACCGCCTTCATGTAGGTCTCGTCGATGTCGGGCCGCTCCTCGCGGTCCACCTTGATCGAGACAAAGTCCCGATTCAACTGCCGGGCGGTCTCCTCATCCTCGAAACTCTCATGCTCCATCACGTGACACCAGTGGCAGGTCGAATAGCCGATCGAGAGAAAGACGGGCTTATCCTCGGCCCGGGCCCGCTCGAACGCCTCGTCGCCCCAGGGGAACCAGTCCACCGGATTGTGCGCGTGCTGCAGGAGGTATGGGCTGGCCTCGTCGACGAGCCTGTTTGTATGCGTCTGAACTGCTTGTCCCTCTGTCATATGTCCCTCCATGCCCCGGCCCCAAAGGGCTGGTCACGCAATTCCCTCGAGCGATTGGGTGAGAATCCGCACGTGCCGTTCTTCTTCGCCAAGGATGTCTTTGAGGGCCTGGACGTCCTCAGCGCCCGGGATGGAATCCTTCAGACTCGCGTAGTACGCGATGGCCTCTTTCTCCTTTTCGATGGCCGCGCGGAGCAGATCGGCCTTCGTTTCCCGACCGGTCAGTTTCTGCGAAGGATCGGTTCGATCGGGAAAGACAGGCGTGGGCGTCCGCGAAGCGTTCGGCCGCTCGATGCCGTATTGGCCCAGGCCCCAGGCCTGTTGCGACAAACGCTTCTTCATCTCGGCGAAGACCTCCACGTGGCGTTTCTCCCATTGGGCGAGATCGGAGAAGAGCCTGCTGATCTTCGGGTCTTTGTACAGCCCGGCGGCCTGCCGGTAAAACCTCGCGGCGTTCTGCTCCATCTTCTCGGCGATTTCCAGGACTTCGGCTCCCGTCAATTCCCGGCTCATGAGACATCCCACTCCAAACACGGTGAGTTTTCGAACACGCGACTACTCCCTGCTATATACCCCGGCGTCCCCGCCCGGTTCGAGAATTGCCGCCCAAAGGGGGTGCATGACCGTCGCTCCTCGATCTCCTCGACTCGTAACGCGTGGGTTGAGACGGGGACTCCGACGCGGAATGATGCGTTGGGGACCCCGAACCCACCCTGCTGCGCCGGCTACGCTAAAGCAGTGAACCGTCTCGGCAAAACGTTCGAAGTGGGCGCCATGCTTACGCTCGCGTAAGCATGTGCTTTCTCTCGCAGAAGCAAGACATGGCTACGAGGCGTAGCCATGGCACCCA
>JBDKUU010000494.1:0-2256 GCA_039679525.1 Phycisphaerales bacterium
ACGCACGAACCGCCGCGGACGCAAGAGAGAATCGGCCTCCGCCCCGGGCGAGGGCTATTTCTTGCGTGCCTCGACCGGCCAGAAGACCAGATCGCTCTCGCCGGCGGAGGGGTTTCGGCTGTGGTTCCCGACGTTGCTGCGGACTCCGCCGTTGTCGTGGAAATCCTGTCCACAACTGTAGAGGATGAACGAGTCTCCCGCTCTCACGTAGACGAGCGGCTTGTCGCTGTAGGGGTCCATTGGGACCTTGCGGATATACCCTGCGGCAGCCAGCTCTTCCAGGTTCGCAGGCCAGACACCTTTGTCTTTGTGAAATCGCAGGATGCCCGTAACGGCGATCAAGGCCTCAATCGAGGCGAGGTTCTTGTAGTGGGCTTGGATCGCCCACGTCAGCGTTGTTTCCGCCCCTGCGATTTGCAGGAACGGATTCCAGCCGCGGACCTCGCGGAGCCGCTTCGAGAGATCCACCCCGCGAGTGTGGAGTTCCCAGGGCGTCTGTTTGATGAACTGGTCCGCGGCCTCCGTCAACCGGTCGACCGTTTGGATCGTCTCCCGCCGGCTCGGATGGCTCCAGGCGATCCAGAAATGCCTGAGATACGCGAGATTGGCCCCCAGCTCGCTCTTGGGGACCTTCCTGTCCTCGAAGTTGTCGCGGATCGCGTGAAAGAGCACGTGCCCATCGTTCCTGCCGTTGTCGGTGAACGATTTCTGAATGACGTCGCGGAGCAGGATCGCATGGCTTCGGAAGGACGGCGTCGCTCTGGCCGCGAGGACTTCTTCAAGGTGTCTCTGCATGTCGGCCAGAAGAGCAGCATCGACGTCCGTTCGAGCGAGCAGATCGAACGCCGCCCGTTGGACGATCATCTCCACGATCTGTCCTGGAACGAGGGACTCTCTGCCGGCGTTGTTGAGATGGCCGGCCATGCGAAGGCCGGTCGCGATGCAGCGTGACGCCTCCGCGGGGTTGCCCCGGGCCGCCAGATACTCGGCGTGGTAACGCAGGCAATGCGAAGCTTGAGTGAGCATGGCGAAATCGAAGTTCTCAAGAGACAACGGGAGGTTCGGGTCGCCCGAAGCAACCCTGCTCCAGAAGTACGGCTTCGCGGCAGCCCCGTGGAGCAGGTCGATGGCCGGTTCGCACGCGATCAGCCAGGACTCCAGCGCCTTGTACTCCTCGCTCGGGGGGTCGTACTCCCATAGATGCGCGACGGGGTTCAGGCCGTTCGGTATTGCCGGCAGCAGGGCAAAGGCCTCTTTGTAGCCGGGAGCGGCGTCCTCATTGGGATCGTAGTTCGTCGGACGCACCTGCTCATTGTACTCGGCGGCGTAGTCGACTGAGATCGTGGGCTTTCCGGTCGCGAACAGCACCACCCTCAGAACGCCGTACCCAGTCCCTGCGATCAGAACCAAGGAGATCGCCAGAACGATCCGCCGCCGTCTTGTTCCGCCTGTTCCTGCCATCGGTGCCTCCAACCTGCGATCATCCGCCGGCGAGGATTATACTCTGTCAAAGAGGGGATTGCATCCGGGTTGTCTCACAAATCCGGGCTCGCCGGCCTGGCGTAATGAATTCTGCTGAGGGATTCCCTCGCAGTCTTACGCACGATAGAATATCGGACCCGTGCGTCATGCATGGAAGTTGTTCGCATCGGCGAGGAACAGGAGATCGTGTCTGTAAGAGGGGGTAGACCATGACAAAGAGAATGTCGTTCGTCTGCGCGGTTTCGGTGTTGATGGGCGTGATCTCGTCGGCGTGGGCCGCGGAACCGCCTCGCAAGCCGGACGTCATCTTCGTGCCGACGCCTCAGAACGTCGTGGACGAAATGCTCAAGCTGGCCAAGGTGACCAAGGACGATGTGGTCTATGACCTGGGCTGCGGCGACGGCCGCATCCCGGTGACGGCCGCCAAGAAGTACGGGTGCCGGGCCTTCGGCTTCGACGTCGATCCCAACCGCATCCGCGAGTCCGTCGAGAACGTGCAGAAGAACGAAGTCGAGAATCTCGTCACGATCCAGCAGAAAGACATCTTCACGCTGAACCTCAGCGACGCGAACGTCGTCACGTTGTATCTGCTGCCGGACCTGAACGTCAAGCTGATCCCGCAACTGGAAAAGCTCAAGCCCGGCTCCCGAATCGTCTCGCACGACTTCTCGATGAAAGGCGTCGAGCCGGACCAGGTCATCACGGTCAAGGGAGAGGAAAAATCGCCCCGCAACCACCGGATCTACCTGTGGACGACGCCGCTCAAGAAGGAGC
>JBDKUU010000495.1:0-2282 GCA_039679525.1 Phycisphaerales bacterium
GCTCGAAGCCCGGGTGTACGATGTGCCGCTGGAGATCGAGAACTCGGTGTGCGCCCTCAAGCTCAAGGCGATGGGGATCACCATCGACAAGCTGACGCCGGAGCAGGTGGCCTACCTCTCCAGCAGCGGCGAAGGAACGTGACGCGGAATTTACTATTTGTCATTGACGATTTACGATTCGGCTTCGCCGGCCGGCGGTCGTGCCGCGCCGCGCGGCGTGAGTGCGTCGACCGGGAGTCCGCCAGTCGTGAATCGTAAATAGTAAATCGTAAATGGAAAAAGAGTCTGAAAAGACGCCGAAGGCCCCGAAGACCTTCCTGACGGTGGGTCCGACGTTGCACTACAGCCATCGGAACGTGCAGCGGTATTGGCTCCTGGCGGCGTTTGTGTTCTCCTTGGCGTGCCTGTTCTGGTCCCGAGTCGTGACGGGCCAGTTCTGGGCGTTCAACTTCGCCTCGCAGCGGATCCCGGATTTCTGGGAGCTGGGGCGCGACACGATCACCGGCGTGAGCATCTTCGAGTATCCCTGGCACATCGTCGTGCTGGGGCTGCTCATGGGGATCATGGCGGTGGTGCCCGTGCTGACGGCGCAGTTGATGAGCTTCGGGCACAGCTTCATCTTCATCCTGGCGGTCTTTTTCCTTGCGAATCTGCCGGGTTTCGCGGTCTTCCTCATCGCCAGTTGTCTGGCGGTGGCGGCCCGGCCGCTGCGGTTTCGGTCCCGGATCATCGCGATCGCCCTGTGCCTGGCGCCGCAACTGGTGTACTGGGGGGCGTTCGGCGGGGCCCGCGGCGTCGAGCCGCTGGAATGGGGATTCTCCTTCGCTCCCTGGATCTGGGCCTGGCTGACCGGCATGACGATCGCCGGGCTGGTCATTGGGATCGGGCATTACACGCGGTATAAGCCGGGGCTGATCTGGGTCTTCACCACGACCACGCTGTTGCTGGCCCTGGGAGTCTTCGTCTGGGAGATCGGCTTCGACGAGCTGGACTATCAGCTCTACGTGGCGCAGAGCAATCCCGAGGAGACCCCGGAGTTCCGCGATTGCAGCATCCGCGAGGCGCTGGACAGGACGATCACGGATCCCACGGAGAAGGAGTATCGTTCGGGCTTCTCCTATCCCAGCGAGCCGATTCCTTTGCGGGAGGAGCTCAAGAGGGAGATCCAGGTCCAGTTGGTTCAGGATCGCTGGCCGACCTGGCTGATCCTGCCCGAGGAGCTTCTGTACCAGGAGAAACGCGAGCAGCTCAACGCGCAGTACGACCGATTCATTCGTCCGCCCCAGCCCTGGTGGATGCCGACGGCCTTGCACAGGGAGATCGTCACGCGGCGGGCTCGCAGCAATCGCATGCCGATCGCCCTCTACTGCAAGGCCCTGCTCAACGAGTACAGCCCGGACCTTCGCCGGGTCCAGCAGGATGAGACGCTTCATTTCTTCAGCGACTATCCCCAGGAGCGGGCATCGCGAACGTGGTTTCGCCTGTACAGCGAGTTCGGCCACAGTCCCGAATCCGCCGAGGCTCGATGGCGGGGGGCCAGGCAGTTGGCCGGGCAGAAGGATCTCAAGAAAGCCCGGGAGCTGCTCGATGAGGCCGACAACATCGTCGCCATGCAACTCGCGCTCGATGAGAAGCTGGAAGCCGCTCCGACCGACGGCCTGTTCAGCGCGTTTCGGCCGCCGCCGGACACCATGATGACCGCACAGAAGCTCAGGGACCTCCTGCGGCGGATCCATGAGCTCAGAACGCTCATCAGCGACGAGAACCTCGCCGGCGGCGAGGGCGCCCTGGATCGGCTGTCCCAATTCGTCATGCTCAATCCGCACAGCCTGGACTACGAAAGGCAGCTCGATCTGCTGCTGGGGGCGATCGGCGAGAAGGACCCCCTGCGGGACAATCTGCTTCTGGAGAAGACCAAGCTGATCGCCGACGACCAGGGCCGGGCCGAGCGGCTCGGCGTCCTGAGCCGGGAGTTTCAGAACACCGACGGCGGGATGCAGGCCCTGTACGAGCTGAGCCGGCTGCACCTGCGCCTCTACCAGCGCGAGCGGAAGAAGGAAAGCCTCTTGCAGGCCACGAACATGCTGACCAGCTTCCTGAGTCTGTATCCTCAGAGCTTCTACACGGCCAAGGTGAAGAAAAACCTCGACGATCTGCCCAAGGCGGAATGACGCGGGCTGTCGAGTCCGGAGCGTCTCCGAGTTTGGCCTCCTCCGGAGCATGTCACGCCGATTGTCCCACACGACCTGATTAATCTCCCGCTTTGGTTTGACTTTCCGGAC
>JBDKUU010000496.1:0-4487 GCA_039679525.1 Phycisphaerales bacterium
TTCCTCGACCTTCTGCTCCTCGTGGCTGGTCCGGAATCCATCGAAGAAGTGCAGGAACGGAATTCGGGAGGCCAGCGACGCCTGCTGGCAGATCAACGCGAAGTCCATGACCTCCTGGACACTGGACGAGCAGAGCATTCCGAAGCCCGTCTCGCGGCAGGCCATGACGTCGGCGTGGTCGCCGAAGATCGACAGGCCCTGGGCGGCCAGCGAACGAGCGGTGATGTGGAAGACCGTGGGCAGCAGTTCGCCCGCGATCTTGTACATGTTGGGAATCATCAGCAACAGGCCCTGCGAGGCCGTGAACGTCGTCGTCAGAGCGCCTGCGGTCAATGCGCCGTGAACAGCGCCGGCGGCCCCTGCTTCCGACTGCATTTCGGTGACGGACGGAACCGTGCCCCAAATATTGGGCAGGCCTTTGGCGGTCTTCGCGTCGGAGATCTCGCCCATCGGCGAGCTCGGCGTGATCGGATAGATCGCAATCACTTCGTTCGTCGCGTGCGCTACGTGCGCAGCCGCGTTGTTGCCGTCAATCGTCACCATCTTACGCTTCATAGGGTCTCCACATATCGTAAAAGCTGAAACAACAATAACTTAGCTCAAGGGCACTCCCTTGCCGCCGGTCCCAGGAAACCTCCTGCGTGCACACCCGGGCAAGAACGGGTCCCCTGCTTGTGCGCCCGGCGTACGAAGAAACGCTATTTATACACCCGCAGGCCGGGGCAAGCAATAAAAAATCCGCAGCAGGCATCGTCGGTCCGACGCCGAAATCCCCGTCCCCTGTCCTCCCCATTAGGTTAGTTGGGTGCCATGGCTACGCTTCGTAGCCATGTCTTTAACGATGGTCCAAAACATGCTTACGCAAAGCGTAAGCGTGGCGCCCTCATTCCAAGGACCACTTCGGACCTACTTGTCCAAGCCAAAGGCCTCCAACCACTTGTCGGTCTCGCCCTCCGTGAGCCCTTCGCGTTTCTCTTCGGGCTCTTTTCGTCGCGGCTTCTTTCGGCTCAGCTCCCTCTGCACCCGCTGCCAGAACTCCTCGGACTTGAGGGCCGCGGCTTTGCGCTCGCCGGCTGCCTTGCGAAGCCGCCGGTCGCTGCTGACGACGGTCAGACGCCGGGGAGAACTGTCGGCGATGATCTTCTCTTCAACGACGCTGTCGGCGTCGCGATGAAAGCCCGCGAAGTAGACCTCCAGAAAATCCATCGCGTTGAACTGATTCTTGTCGGAAGGTCCGGACCCGTCGAAGACCACCTGGCCCGTCTCGCCGATCTGGCCGAAATACTGGCTCAGGACCCGGCACAGATCGACCTCGGTCCTGATCTCGCGTTCGCCGAACCCCTCATTCAGAGCCCACAGCAGATTGTTCCCATCGATAATCGTCATACCTTCGACATCCTCATCGTAATCGGGGCCCTCGGCAGCGAGGTCGCTCTAACGACAATAACGCCCCCGCCCGGCCCTTTGTTCGCGATCCCACAAGGGATTCGCGAGAAACGAGCCAGATTATGCCGCATCGGACAAGCGGAAGCAAGCTACGACAGATGGCCGGCGCGTCAGTTCTTGACGCTTATCTCATAACGAACCCGTTCCTTCTCGCTGCCGCCGGGAGGAAGGAACGATTCCAGTGTCGCCGTTGAACCTGTCAGCACGTAGCGGAAGGGCTCTCCATTATTGGTCGGGTCACCGGGCACGGAGACATCTGTAATATCCGCCAGCTTCGCGGGCAGTTTCCCGCCGTGCGAAGCCGCATATGAACGGATCGCCTCTACACACTGCAGAGCCGCCAGATCACGGTCCAGTCTCTTCGAGATCCACAGAGCCCGGTCCAGGGCCGTATCCAAGCCCCCCGGCGTGTCTTGCTGCCCCGCTGCTTTCCGCTCGGTCTCTATGGCCTTCTCCATCTGTACGAATGGTTTTGGGAGACTCGCCAGCGCCGGATACAGATTTGGAGCGTCCTTTCCCTGGACGAATTCTGAAGTCTGCCTGCAGGCCAGCCCGCCGATCGCGGTGCCGACCATCACCTGAAGAACCGTCGGAGCCTGCCCGATGTGCCGGCTCATCCCGAATCCCGCCTGCAGAGCGAGAATCGCCCCCTCGTATCCTCCATTGGCAATCTCCATTCTCGCCCACAATCGGACAACAAACGCGATCCGTCGGTACTCCTTCAGGTTCGGGACGTCCGCGCCGGGATTCCACTCGGGCCACTTGCACTCGCGGCACTTCGTCGCCTTGGCCACGAGTTTGAGGCTGTCCATGTACTTCGCCAATCCCTGCTCCACCTGATCGAGCGGCATCTGGTCGATGGGCATGTCCAGCCACTTGCGGATTTGGTCATCGCCCGCCTCGTCCGGCAAGGCCTGGATCGCCTTCTCATACAGGGGGACCGCATCGCCGTCGATCATCGCCGACCCCGGCGGCAGGAGCGTCCATTTCCCAGGCTCGGCCGACGCCTTCTGCGGCGAAAGCGCCAGCGTGCCCGCTCGCGTGAACCCGGAAATGCTCAGAACACACAGACCGATCAGACTCGCCGCCAACCCGCTTCTCGCACACTTCATAGCTCGTCCTCTCAAAATCGCCGGTTTCTCCTTAAAACTCCGACCGCCTCGCCACGTAAGTCATCTCCGGCGGCCACTATTCCAATGGACGCACCGTCACGTGCGAAAAATCATCGGAAATCTGTCTCTCGCGAATGGCCTACCCCACCAGGGATCATTCGAACGGGGTTCGAATCAGAGCCGGGATCTGATCGACAAAAGCCTCTGCCTGCGGCATCCAAGCAATGCAGTCACAACGCGATCCTCTCAAGCTCGACATTGCGGTGGAAGGGCGTATCGCTCAAAGGCCGGCTGTTCCACTGCTCACGGCTTCGTACGATCGACGAGAGGACTTGGTCGGACTCCCACTCGATTTCGTAGAGACCGTGTCGAATGGCATCCACGCGATCATCGTCGACCCGGCCATCCACCAGGATCAAGAAGTCCCAATCCGAATCCTCATTCGAATCACCGCGAGCGCGAGACCCATAGAGAATGACTTCCGCCGAGGGCTCGATGCCCAGGACAGCTTCCTTCACCTGCGCTAGCAGCGCATCGCGATCCATATGCGTATTATAGCCCTGAATTCCCTGTGGGAAAAGCGTCTCTACAACTCGAACCGTACTTCGCCACCGACGATGGTTTTTTCGACCTTGCCCTTCACCATCCAGCCGTGATAGGGACAGTTGCGGCTCTTCGAGACGAACTTGTTCACGTCGATCGTCCAGTCCGCATTGGGATCGATGATGGTCACGTCGCCCTGCTTGCCGCGGGTGAGCGAACCCTTGTCGATCCCGATGATCTTTGCGGGGTTCATCGTCATCATGCGAATCAGCCCCGGCCAGTCGAGGACCTTCGGCTCGATCAGGGCCTTGATGTAGAGGGCCAGGACGCATTCGAGGCTCGCAATCCCGAACGGCGCCGCCAGAAACTCCAGCTCTTTTTCGCTCTGCAGATGAGGAGCATGGTCGCTGGCCAAGGCGTCCACCAGCCCCTCTGCGACCGCTTGTTTCAGGGCCTCGGTGTCCTTCTGACTCCGCAAAGGCGGGCTGACCTTGTAGTTGGTGTCGTACGTCGAGCAGCATTCGTCCGTCAGCAGCAAATGGTGCGGCGTGACCTCGCACGAGACCGGCAGCGAGTCTTTCTTCGCCTGGCGAATCAGCTCGACCGAGCCGGCGGTGGAGATGTGCTGGGCGTGGTACCGGCAGCCGGTCTTGCGGACCAACTGGATGTCCCGCCAGAGCATCGCCTCCTCGGCCATTGCGTCCATCCCGGGAAGCCCCAGGACCGTCGAGTGATACCCGGCGTTCATGACCCCGCCGCCGGCGTAGTTGTTGTCCTGACAGTGCTGGGCGATGACCACGTCGAACATCTTGGCGTACTTGAGGGCCCGCAGCATGACGGCGGCGTTCTGGAGTCCGTTTCCGTCGTCGGTGAAGCCTCGTGCGCCGGCCTCGGCCATCAGGCCCATCTCGGCCAGCTCGGCCCCTTCCCTCTTCTTGGTGATCGCACCCATCACGTAGACGTGGGTCTTGCGGGTCTGGCGGCCTTTGCGATGGACGTACTCGACGTCCGTCTCGCACTCGATGGCCGGGTTGGTGTTCGGCATGCAGACGACGGAGGTGAAGCCCGCCGCCACGGCCGCGGTCGAGCCGCTGGCGATCGTCTCCTCTTCCTCGTCGCCCGGCTCGCGGAAATGGACGTGAATATCGATCAGGCCGGGGACAACGAGCTTGCCCGTCGCGTCGATGGCCCGCGAGACCGTCTTCTCGACGCCGCCGTTGAGTCGACCCACCTCGGCGACCTTGCCGTCGAGGATCAGGACGTCGCACTGGGTGTCAAGCCGATTCGCGGGATCGATGACCCGTCCATTTTTGATCAGAAGATGATTTGCCATATCGCACCTGTGCCCCTGCAAAGACCACGGAACAACCGCGATACTCATACCAG
>JBDKUU010000497.1:0-2844 GCA_039679525.1 Phycisphaerales bacterium
CCGCCGCGGCCGCCTCGGCCTCCCATCTGCATGTCGTTGCCGGCTCCGGCCCGTCCGCCCGCGCCCGCCCTGCCGCCGCGGCCCATGTTCATCTGGTTGGCGCCCGCCCGTCCGCCGCCGTCACGGCCGCCGGTCACGCGATCGTCCTGTCCGCGTTCCTGCTCCTTCTGCTCTTTGCGTTCTTCCTGCTCCATCTTCCTCTGGAGATCCTTGAACTTGCCATAGAAGCTGGGCGGGAACCAGTCCTCCTCGGCCGAGGCGATCTGATAGCTCTCCGGCTGGAGGAGACTGAGGGTGATGGGCTTGCGGCCGAACTGCATTCTCCGAACGTCCACGCCGCCCGGGGGAAGATCCTCGATCTTCTCGACCACCGTCAGCAGGTCGCGATTGCTGTCGATGCGGCTGCGGGGCAACGGCTTCCATTCGCTCCAGGCTCCGTCTTCCTTCAACTCCTGCCGCTGCAACTGGACCGCGGCGAAGGTGGGATCGGCCAGGCACGGGTCGCGCCATTCCTCCTTCTGGACGTCCACCCCGTTGAAACGGGACTGGAACTCGCGATACAGCGCCACCGTGTTGAAGCGGGCCTCGACCGTCACCAGGTCGATGTCGTTGGGTTCGGAGGTCGCCGCGTCGTAGGCGGTTTTCACGCCGACCTGCT
Source organism: Phycisphaerales bacterium (assembly GCA_039679525.1). Lineage (GTDB taxonomy): Bacteria > Planctomycetota > Phycisphaerae > Sedimentisphaerales > Anaerobacaceae > PLanc-01. The sequence continues at coordinate 659 of JBDKUU010000497.1, forward strand.
GAATGGGGACGTACGCGGCGGCGCGCATGTGGTTGACCGCCACGTCGGTCACGTCGGGAATGATCGGCAGCCTGTATTTGCGGGAGGCCCCGGCGTAGCGAGTCCCGGTCGAGGCCGGGGCCAGCTTGGGAATCCCCGCGGTGTCGATGAAACTCAGCGGCGATTCGAGCAGGCCCACGAAGCCCTGGGGCAGGGGCCGCTTGATCACGCCGGCGATCACCGGATCGCACGGATCGATGGGGGTCGTCAACTTCGACTTGTACACCTTGGCGACGGCGTTTCTCCTGCTTCCCATCTGGACGCTGAGTTCCTGCGCCTTCTGTTCGTACACGTACTTGTCGATCTCCCCGGGCGCGTAGGTCTTGCCCTGAAGCGTCACAACGTTCGGACTGAAGATCACGCGGGTGAAGAACAACCATATGGAGACGGCGCCCGCCAGGACGAGCACGATCTTCTCGACATGGTTCTCGCAGAAGTGTCCGATTTTCGCAACAAGCTCTTTCATAGCCTATCCCGCTGATTTCCTGTGAACGGTCTCAATTCGTGGCTTCTTCGTCGGCGACGCCCAGGATGTCGTTCTTGACTTCCTGCGGCTTCATTTCTTCATACCCGGCCTTGACGAAGAGGTACTCGCAGATCAGATCCAGGCCGACCACGGCGCCGTCGCCATAGCGATAGCTGCCGTGCTCGGGGTTCTCCAAATCGATGGGAGTGATGGTGCTTTCCAGAACCGTGATCTGATTGTGTTTGAAGGTCTGTTCCGGCGCGTCGCCGTACCAGCCGTGGAACTTGTGCGTTTTGGCGCTGCAAAGCTCCTGGATGAACGGCATCACCTTGTCGGCGCTGATCAGGACGTAGACCTCGAAGTGCATGGTGTCGTAGTCCTCGCTGCAGAACCGGCCGGTGCACGGCGGGGCCGCGACGCAGGACTTCAGATTGATGACGTAGGAGGGGTACTGGTCCAGGGAGACCTTGCGGATGCCCCGCATGCGCCGCCCGCCGATCATGCGGGCCGACTGCTTGGACTGCGTGAAGCTGACCGTCGAGATCCGCTTGACCGGCGAGTCCAGGACGCAGGTGCCGCTCTGGTTCATCGCCTCGATCGTGTCCGCGACGTCGCCGAGGATCCAGTACGCCATCTGCCAGTACCAGCTCTGGCGGACCGACTTCTTCTTGTCCTCGAATTTCCAGTCGCTCCAGAACGAATAGCCGTCCAGATCGGCGGGGCTGGCGTAAACATGGATCGTCCGGGCCCGGTCCTCGCAGAACTTGTCCACGATCCTGCGGTCCGTGGGTCCCAGCAGGCGGTAGTTGCGTCCCGTGTTTCCGCCGTACCCGGGCATTCCGCCGGTCGTCGTCGAGGCGGCGCCGGTCCTGCCGCCGTAGGCCGACTGCGTGCGGGATCTCTCCAGAGCCGCGTCGATGTCCCTGTCGGCGGGCGGGCCCCCGGCGCCCAGACGCGCGAGCATCGCTTCCACGCCGGCCATGTACTCCTGGCGGACCGGGTCGAACAACAGCGGCGACGTCTCGTTGGTGTCGGGGAAGATCCTGTAGGTCAGCAGGTCGCGCATCGTCGTCTGCTTCATCAGGGTCGCCATGTCGCACGGGTCCTGTTTGTAGGCGGTGAGGTACTCGTCCATCGCCTCGGCCTGCCCCATCGCATTGACGTCCTTGATCAGCTTGTCGATTTCCGCGGCGGTCTTGACGCTCTGCTGCATGGTGTTCTTGAGCCGGGCGCTGAGCAGCTTGGTGGGGATGAACAACAGCGCCGCGAAGATGACGATGAGGATCGGCACCAGCAACGCGAGGTTGTTCTTCAAGAAGCTGAGCTTCTTGAGGACTTCCTTTACCTTGTTCAGATCGATCTGCGGTGATTTCATCTGCCTACCTGCCTAAAAATCCGCTTGGGTCACGCATGTTGTCAGGCTCGCGTCATCGGCGCTTCGAGCTGCTGTCCTCGACGCCCTTGGGAGTCTCCGGAGCGCCGGTCCATTTGAGCTTGAACTGCAGCTTGAACCAGTAGTCCCGGTTGACCTTCACCGGCTTGTTCAGGGAGTCGACCTTGGGCTTGCCGTACGCGTCGAGCACGGGGTCGGAGCTGATCGTTTCCTGGGTCACCGGATCGATCAGGGTCCAGGTCCCGTCCTGCATGCCGGCCCCGCCCATCTCGTAACCATAGCCGCCCG
>JBDKUU010000498.1:0-2130 GCA_039679525.1 Phycisphaerales bacterium
CCAATCCTGGAGGTTCTTGGCTGAAGGGGCCTGTCGCGCAGCCTCCAACACCGCGAGCAGTTTGTCCTGCTCGACGGGTTTGTCCTGGTAGTTGCGGCAAGAGCACCGGGTGCGGATTGCCTGTGCAACATCCATGTGTTCACCCCTCGAAAGATCATAACTACTGCAAAAGAGCCCACATACGGCTCACCGCCAATATACGGGCCCCACCGGCTTGACGCAAGAATGAAAAGCCGATATTCTGACGTGTCTCGCGGGCGGTTAGCTCAGTTGGCCAGAGCGTCTGCCTTACACGCAGAATGTCGCAGGTTCAAATCCTGCACCGCCCATTTCTCCAAGGCCCGCGATCCGCGGCGTCCTCCACCCTGGCAGTTGACTGGACCTTCATCCGGTGATACCGTTTGAGCCTGAACAGGATGACCCTAGAGGAGATCTGTGCATGGCGGACATTCGTGCGGCGGTCGTCGGCGCCGGGTTCATCGGGCCGGTGCATGTGCAGCGAGCAGCCGAACGAGATGTGGATCGGACATCGCGACAGGCCCAACGAGAGCCTGATTCGCGACCCGGCGTTGGTCTCGGACCAGGCTCGACGGTTCATCAACTATCCCGGCGGGCACAACGAGGGCTTCCCGGACACGTTCAAGCAGTGCTTTCGAGCGTTCTACGACTACATCAGAGCAGGGGACTTCTCGTCATCGGCGACGTTCCCCACGTTCGCGGACGGCCACCGCGAGATCCTGTTGTGCGAGGCCATCCTGGAGAGCCATCGCGGGGGCAAATGGGTGTCGGTGAAAGGAGGACGTTCATGAAGCTTGGAATGGATTATACGTATCTCGACATCGCCAAGATGATCGACCACTCTCTGTTGAATCCTACTCTCACCGCCCCGGAACTGGAGGCCGGTTGCCGACTGGCTCTCGAATACGACACCGCCAGCGTTTGCATCCTGCCGTATTATCTCAGACGGTGCGCCGAGATTCTCAAGGGCAGCACCGTGAAGGCGAGCACGACGATCGGTTTTCCGCACGGCGGGCATACCACCGCGATCAAGGTGGCCGAAGCCGAGCAGGCCCTCGACGACGGCGGGCAGGAGCTGGACATGGTCGTCAACATCAGCAAGGTCCTCAGCGGCGACTGGGAGTACGTCCGCCGGGACATCGCCGCGGTCGTCGAGGCGACGCACAGACGCGGCCAGAAGGTCAAGGTGATCTTCGAGAACTGCTATCTCAAGGACAACCAGAAGATCAAGCTGTGCGAGATCTGCGGCGATGTCGGGGCCGACTGGGTGAAGACGTCGACAGGGTACGGCACAGGCGGGGCGACGATCGAGGACCTCAAGCTGATGCGCCGGCACTCGCCCGACCGCGTGCAGGTGAAAGCGGCCGGGGGCGTTCGGGACCTGGATAAGCTCCTGGAGGTTCGTGCGATCGGGGTGACTCGCGTCGGGGCCACACGCACCGCGGACATGCTCAACGAATGCAGACGCCGGCTCGGGATGATCTAGGGACGGGAGGTTGGAAGACATGTCGATTTGTCCAAGACTGCTGAGCGTGCGTTCGGTTGTCACGATCTGCCTCGCGATGGCGGCGATATCGAAAGGCCCGGCTGCGCAGATCCGACCTATTGAGCGAACCGACCAGAATTCCCGCATCGCTCACGCACAATTGCTCGAGAAGGCCCGCAAGGGCGGCATCGACATCTACTTCGAGGGCGATTCCATCACGCGACGATGGGGCGCGCTCGATTATCCCCAGATGCTGGCCAACTGGAGGGAGAATTTCCTCGGCTGGAACGCGGCGGATTTCGCCTGGGGCGGCGACACCGTCCAGAACATCCTCTGGCGGCTCGAGAACGGCGAATTGGACGACGTCCATCCCAAGGTGATCGTCCTGCTGGCCGGGACGAACAACATCGGCAACCGGCCCGCCACAGGCCCGGACGATCCCAGGATTGCGGAGGTGACCGCTGGGATCGACGCCATCCTCGCAGTCTGTCGGGCCAAGGCGCCTCATGCGACCATCGTTCTTACCGGCGTTTTCCCCCGGAACGACAACCCCGGCAATCCGATCGGCGTGATGCCCGTGATCGATGCAATCAACAAGAACCTCGCCGAGTTGGCAGACGGGAAGC
>JBDKUU010000499.1:0-1595 GCA_039679525.1 Phycisphaerales bacterium
CGTCCATTTCGTAAGCCAGACGATCGACAGCAACATCTATCAACAGACCGCCGCGCGTGACGACGGATTGCCGACGGGAGGATTGCCACAGTGAACCGCAAGATGTGTTTCTGCGTGCCTCGGGCTCTTTTGGGACTGGCTGCGCTGTTGCCCTTATTGACGCTGGGCTGCTCCGGCCAGAGCGGTCCGGCCACTTACGAATTGTCCGGCAAGGTGCTCTACAACGGCAATCCAGTGCCGGCTGGCGAAGTCAGCTTCCAGCCGGACGGTTCGCAGGGGAATGCGGGCCCCGGGTGCATCGCCACCATTACGAGCGGCCAGTACAAGACCGAACCGGGGACGGGCGTTGTGGGCGGCGCCTACATCGTCCGCATCGTGGGTTACGACGGTGTTCCTGTCGGCGATTCGGCCCAGGGAAAGGAGATGTTCCCCCCCTACGAGACGAAGGTCGATTTGCCTAAAGAAATCTCAACGCACGATTTCGAGGTGCCCGGGTCGCCGGCCCGCACCCGCTAGGAGCGGCGATGTTCGACTTGCGAGCGCCCGGCGTCCTCGTCGCCGTAGTTGCCCTCGGAGCCAGCGTGGTTCGCGGGGAAGATCCCGCCTTGACCCAGATCAGCGGAATCTACCCGCGTCTGGCGGTGACCAACCGCGGCAACTCGGAGTGCGGCATCGGGGCGGTCGTCCCCTGGGCCGAACGGCTCTGGTTCCTCACCTACCCGGCCAGCGGCCCACGCGGCAGCGACGACAAGCTCTATGCGCTCGACCGGGATTTGCAGCGGACCGTCTCGCCCGCGAGCGTAGGCGGCACCCATGCAAACCGCATGATCCACCGCGAATCGAACCAGCTTATCATCGGTCCGTATTTCATCGATGCGAAAGGGAACGTCCGGGCGATTTCGCCCCGGCAGATGCAAGGCAGGCTGACCGCCACGACTCGCCATCTGTTTGACCCGGCGAACAAGGTCTACTTTGTCACCATGGAGGAGGGACTGTACGAGGTCGACGTTCACACGCTCTCCGTGAAAACCCTCCACCCCGATCTCGACGCAAGGGTGGCCAGGGTAAGTCATCTGCCGGCCGACCACGGCAAGGGAGGTTATGTGGGGCAGGGACGCCTGGTGGTCACCAACAACGCCAGCGGAGGCGTCCTGACGGAGTGGACCGGCGCGGGCGACCCAGCCAATCCCGAATCCTGGAACACCGTGGACGGCAACAAGTACACCGATGTGACTGGTCCGGGCGGAATCTACGGCGCGGCGGATCGCGACGCGCCGCTTTGGGCGGTCGGCTGGGACGCCAGGTCGCTTCTCTTGAACGTCTGCGACGGAGGTTCCTGGAACCGGTTCCGGCTGCCCAAGGCCAGCTTCACCTATGACGCCGACAACGGGTGCTTTACCGAATGGCCGCGGATTCGCGAGGTGGGCGGCAATCGGATGATGACCGTGCATGGCATGTTCTTCGACTTCCCTACGACCTTTTCGCGAAGCAACGCCGCTGGCATCCGGCCGATCGCCACGTTTCTGAAGATGGTCGTGGATTTCGCCGACTGGAATGGGGCTTTGGTTTGTGCAGCCGACGACGCCTCGAAGTTC
>JBDKUU010000500.1:0-6603 GCA_039679525.1 Phycisphaerales bacterium
GGCTGGCCACCGCGGCGAGCTTGCCGTTCTCCGTAAGCGGAATCACCCGGGAGCCGGAGTCGATGAGTTGGTCGCACAGGTCGATCAAACTGGCGTTCACGTCCAGGCAGGTCACCTGGGTGCTCATGTAGTCGGCCACGGTTTGATCGACGCGGTCCACGGTTTCGTAGAGGAGCCGCAGCACGTCTCGTTCCGAGAGCACGCCCACGAGATTCAGTTGGGCGTCCACCACGGGCAGGGCGGTCAGGTTTCGGTTGGCCATGAGGCGGATGGCGTCGTAGATCGGGGTGTCGGGCCTCGTCGTGATGACCATTTTCTTGGCTACGTCGCTTGCTTTGAACATAGATTGCTCCGAAGTCTTTGGAGACTGTCGATCGTGATGGGCAATGCCGGGCGGTTCTGGCTCAGCCCTGACCCTGCATATACACCGTCGAGGACGAGGATTGTTTCTGGGCGAATCGCCGGCGTTCGACGCGCGGCGCCGTCTCGCAGACGATCAGGGTCGATCCCTTCAGAATCGAGTGGTTCAGGTCCGCGATGGCCCGGCGGCCCGCCGCGCTGTCGGCCATCTCGATGAACCCGAACCCCAACACGCGCTCGGTGATCTCGTCCCTCATCACATTGATCGCCGTGATCGGGCCGTACTGCTCGAACTTGTCCAACAGGTCCTGTTCCGTGGTGTTCGGGGAGAAGTTCCCAACGTAAATGACCATCGCATGCTCCTTGAACTGTGATGTCGTCGTTTTCCGCCCTCGGCCATCCCAACCGAGCCTCTTACGGCATTCTCGTTCCTCACGGAGGAGTTGTCCGGCAACTACCTCGGATCAATTATGGGAGGGGGGGGACAGGGTGTCAAGAGCGGGCATCGAGATGATTTTATCGATTCGCCCGGCCAGGTCGGCGAGGTAGGCCGCGTCCCCGGCGGCCAGCTCCGTGGTCAGGTAGCCGCGATAGCCGATCTCGGCCAGGGCCTTGCGGACCTGCGGCCAATTCACGTCGCCGTCCAGGAGATTCGTCCATTCGTAGCCTTTGCGGCGGAAGTCCTTGAGGTGGATGCGGACGATCCGCTTGCCCACCGTGCGGAGCCAGTCCTGGGCGAACCCGAACAGGATCATGTTGCCCACGTCGATGTAGGCCCGAAGCCAGGGGTGGTCGAACTCGTCCACGTAGCGGGCGAATTCCAGCGGACTCAGGAGGAACTTATTCCACACGTTTTCGACTGCAATGGTGACCTTCAGCTCCGCCGCCAGCGGCAGCAGGGTGCGGATGTTCTTCTGGGAGCGGGAGTAGGCCTCGCCGTAGCCGACCTCCTCCGTGACGACCGCCGGCACCAGCAGGACCGCGCCCGCCCCGAGAGCCTTGGCGCTCCGCAACGCGGCTTCCATGCCGGCCAGGCCCTTGGCGACCACTTCCGGCCGGGGGTCCGAGAGCGGGGCGTTCCAGCCGCCGTAACACACCGAGTGAATGGGAGTGCCCGCCTGCCGGGCCAGGGCGCCGAGCTCCTGGGCCTTGGCGGCATCGTCGATGACCCCGGTGACCTCGACGCCCTCGAATCCGCACTTTTTCGCCAGGGCGAATTTCTCCGCGTCCGGCAGATCCTTGGGCAACATGTTGAACTGGCAGGCCTTGAGCAGTCCCGAGTTGTGAGCCTGCCCCTGGCCCCGAACCGGCCTTGCGGACAGACCCGCCCCGGCCGCAACAAAGGCGACAGCTTTGAGGAAGTCCCGACGTCCCGCATTCATCTCGTTCATGGCCCCAACCCCTTTCTACCGATGGTCCCTGTTTGGCGTCCCGGGAGGGTCCTGCAGGAACGCGGTGTGCCTGTGCCCCGCGCAGCGAACGCCGCCGCGATTCTATCGCCAGCCTGATTGCCCCGCCAGAGCCTTTCTGCTCCTCATTCTGTCGCTGCTTTGAGCAGACGGGCGTCGCAGGGCCAGGCGGACGGCGCCCCAGATCGTCAGGAACAGCAAGGCGAGAAAGACCAGGACGCCAAGGATCCCTAACGCGGCAAACTGCGCGGGAGTGAGGCGGGCGAGGACCGAAACGGGACGACTGAGCTGCCCCACGGCTTCGAGGGGCTCCTCCAGCCGGGCCACGTTCGCCAGGGGTTCTTCAAGCTTTGCGACCTGGTCGAGCGAGCCTTTCAGGCCGGAGAGCTGCACCATCGGGTCCCGCAGGCCGGCCAGCTCCTTCATCGGGTCGCCGAGATCGGCGACCTTGTCGAACGTCGGGCCCAGCGCCGCCAGGTCCTGCATGGGCTTCTGCAGAGAGCTCTCCTGCGTCAGAGTCGTTTGGAGGTCCTGCATGGCTTGCGTGATGCCGGCGACGGCTTTCGTGTTCCCGGCGATCGCCTCATTCGTGGTCTTGATTCCCTCGGTGTTCTCCCGAAGCAGCTCAGTCATCCGGCACCCCGATCCGAATGCCGCAACCAACAGTAACGCATTGAAGCGTATCGCTCTCAGTCTCATGGCTCAAACGCCCCGGCGCCGCGAACTCTCCTTCGTGATACGGCCGGCACGGTCTCTCGGACGGTCTTGAGACGATTGAATCCGAGAAATGCGGAAATCCCTGCAGTGAGGATTACAAGCTCGGGATGCGTGTCGACGATGAGATTCCCGACACTCGCAGATCTGCGCAGCCCGGCCTACGGCCGGAACCAGGAGCGTTTATCGCTTTGCAGGGTGCCAGCGGAGAGGGGGGAACAACCTCACGAGTCCGGGATCTCTCCGCTGGTACCCCACAATGCGTCAAACGCACTCTTTCGTCCGGTCACACAGTTCTGTCAGAAAACTACCTGTGGGCCTCGCTCTCAGTTATCTGGAAATCGTTTTCAGTTGTTGCCGGTTAGCAGCGCAAACGCTTCCGGTTTTCGTACCAGGGGATTCCGCTTGGCACCTTGGGCAGAAGGTCTCTACAATGACACTTTGTATTGGTGAAGTAGACGATGGTATCCCGGGATTCGCATGATTACATTCTACGATCTTTTGGCGATCCTCGGCGCCGTTGCCGGCGCGCTGCTCGGGATGGGCTTCGCGCGGACGTATGGCTTCTCGACCATTCTGGGCGTCGTCGCAGGGATCATCGTGGGCGGATGGCTCGGGAGGATTCCCAAGTGGATGACGGTGCGAAGGGCCCGCAAGCGTCTCGCCAGGTTCACTATAGAGGAACTGCGACAACAGCTCTACACGCCGGCCTTCTCGCCGAACCGCTGGCCGCCAAACCACCTGCTGCTCGAACTGAAGGCGCGCGGCGAGGACTTGAGCAGGCACATCGAGCTGGTCCTGAGCATGCTTGAAGCCGATGCGCCGTGGCAACGGGCCTTCGGTTACGGCGCTCTGCTCAGCGTTTATCCTCATCTTGCGAAGGACCTGAAGGGTTACCGTCCGTCGGCGTCGGTCGAGGACTGCCGGGAGAGGGTCGGCGGGCTGCGGAAACAAGTCCGGTCCAACATGTCTGCGATGAATCAATGAGTCGCAAGATCTGAAGAAGTACTCCAACGAAAGGACGGGCTGGTCCGAAGATCCCACTGAGCAGTTCTACGGCAACGGCAGCATCACGATCTACGAAGGCGACTGGGGACACCCCTACGCGGCACGGTTCGAGTTGTGGTTCGTGCCCGATTCGGGGCAGCCGGAGCGAAAGCCGCTGGAACGAGTCTTCAAAATCGAAGGCTGGCAGCGATAGATGAGGACGAAGGGCATAAGGCCGACGAGAGGAACACATGGCGTCCACGAATAACGGGTCGATACGGTTGTTTCGGTTTGCGGGCATCACGGTGTTCCTGCATTGGTCGTGGTTTCTCGTAGCCTACTACGAGGTCGACAATCGCGTGATGCATTACACATCGTTCACCTGGAACGTGCTGGAGTACCTGGCTTTGTTCGCCATCGTCCTGCTTCACGAATTCGGCCATTCCCTGGCCTGTCGCCAGGTGGGCGGCCGGGCTGATCACATCATCCTGTGGCCGCTGGGCGGCATCGCGTATGTGCAGCCGCCGCAACGACCGGGGGCGATGCCACAGTGAGCTGCCTGGAATGCGGAAGCGCAAGCCGGATCGAAGCGTGGAGCCCTGCAGCGCCGCCGTCGGCAAGTCCCGCGAAGACGCTTCCCGAAGGCGACCCGGCCTGAGCCGCTTCGCGTTTTCTATTTCACGAATGCCTGTCGCAGAGCGTTGTTGGCCTGGGCGATCGCGCCCCGTGCCGCGGGAGTGTCCGACAGCACGTTCAGCATGACGAAATCGTGAATGATTCCGAGATATCGTGTGGCCGTGACTTCCACGCCGGCCTCCGTCAGTTTGCGGGCGTACGCTTCGCCTTCGTCGCGGAGCACGTCGCATTCGTCGGTGATGATGAGAGCCGAGGGCAGGCCCTGCAGCTCGTCGATGGATGCCAGCAGAGGGGACGCGGTCGACTCGTGCCGAACCGATGTATCGGGGGCGTACTGATCCCAGAAATACATGCCGGAGTCCCGCGTGAGATAATAGCCTTCTGCGAACTGTTCGTAAGATGGCGTGTCGAAGGACGCATCGGTCACGGGGTAGAACAGCACTTGGAAGTGGATCGGAGGGCCGCCCCGCTGCTTGGCGAGCAGCGTGACCGCCGCGGCCATGTTGCCACCCACGCTATCCCCTACGACGGCCAGGGCGGACGCGTCCAGGTGAATCTCCTTTCCGTGCTCGGCCACCCATTCGGTCGCCGCGTACGCTTCCTCGATGGGCACAGGATATTGCGCCTCGGGCGACGGCGTGTAATTGACGAAAACGACGGCCGCCGTGGCGCCGTTGGCGATCTCGCGAATCAAACGGTCATGTGTGTCCTTGTCGCCCAGCACCCAGCCGCCCCCGTGGAAATACATGACCGCGGGCAGCGTCCCTTTGGCCCCCCTGGGCCGGACGATGCGGATCGACACCTTGCCGCTCGGCCCCACCGGGAGAACGCGATCCTCGATGTCGGCGGGCAGCGTGGCGACGCGATGGCTCGATTGCAGGCCGCGGAGCACCTCGCGGGCTTCTTGCGGCGACAATTCGGTGATGGCCGGTCCGCCCGCGTCGGCCAACTGACTCAGAAAATCCTGCACGGCCGGATATAACACCGGCGTCTGTACTTCTGTGATTGTCTGCATGGTCTTTCCCTCTCATTTTCGTTCTTTCACCTGTTCGGTTTTCAATCGGCTGGTCGGGCCCATCTACCTCAATTTCTACGACGCGACCCGGGGCCTGATGACGCCGCGCGTATCAGGTAATTCCTTACCGGTCAGTGGCAACAGTCCCGTGGGATGACTCGCGAGTGTTCCATGATGCTCACATTCTCCACATGACGACGGTACAATGAGCCTCGGCGATAGGATCCATTTCCGGCTCGTTGGAGGTGAAGCGTTGAATCGGTTGAGGCTCTTATGGGGTATCGTCGCAGTTTGCGGGCTGCTGGGCGGTTTGTTGCTCTTTCGCGATCGGCCGCCGGCCGTCGATCCGGTTCAGCATGCGAACAAAGTCTTGTCGACGATCAAGCTGCCCGGACTCCCCGAGAATGTCACGGACGTGCAGTGCTGGGCCGGCGGTACGTTCGCCAAATACGTAAACATCAAGTTCGCCGCGTCGGAGGACCAGGCTACGGACTTCCTGCGTAAGACCGGCGCGCCGTGCTATCTCGAGTTTCAGATCGATGGGATCCAAGCTCGCATCCTGGCGACCCATCCGTTGACTGACGCCTCTGAGAAGATCGACGACAGGCATCTGCATTTCCTTGGCCGGAAGACGGGCATGTTCTCGAAGCCGTGGTTCAAGAGCGTCTACGACATCCGCCACGGGTGGTACTACCACCGTTTCACCCAGGAGGAGGCCCCCATCCACCTCAGCGTGTTCTATGACTTGGACAGCCGGCAGCTCTACGTCTATTGGAGCTACAGTTGACGCGCACGTCCCATGGCAATGCAGCGGTCAACTGAAGCAGAGATAGATGTAGACCGTGTTCGTTTCCTCGTCGATGAGCACTTCGCCGGGGAACTGATCCCTGGGCGGCTGGACCTTGTACTTTCGGGCGGGACCTCGGATTTCCTGCTTGTACCAGCTTGGCACATTGCCGCGAGGGGTGATGTATTCGTTTGCGTCCATCCGATAGATCGTGTTCCCTTCGGCGTCGGTCGAGTACTTCAGCCGCATCCGCTGGGCTGAATATCGCTGGGGTTTTTGTCCCCGCAGAGCGGGAGAGTCCGCCGCAAAACGCTCGATGTCGTTGGGCTCGGCGGTGAACCGCATGAAGTCTTCTCCCGAGAAGGGGGAAGACCACGAGTAGATCTTGAGGCCCGTCGCGGACGGCGGCAGCGGGGCCAGATGGGCATAGGCCAAGAGCCGCCGTGCCTTGATCGCCGGCGAAGACGCGCTGAACACCAGTCCTCCGACAAGGACGCCGGGCAGCACGAAGAGAATCGTCCAGATCAGCCGATTGGCCAACTTCCGCCTCAGACGGCGGTACAGAAACAAATGATAGAGCAGTGAACCCCACAGGAGGAGCCAGAACGTGAAAAGAAGGCCCACGCCGGCCGTGACATTGCACGGTCTTTCCGCGCCGCCGCGAATCTCCAGGATCAAAGGACCGATCAGGCACA
>JBDKUU010000501.1:0-2129 GCA_039679525.1 Phycisphaerales bacterium
GTCAACTGCACGGCGCAACCCGACGAAGAAAAGAACGACCAGGAGGAGGAGGGAAAGGACAAACCCGCTTCGACACAGAGTGACAGCGGAAATGGCGGCAAAGCCGACACGGACGTCAAGACACCCAGGCAAGGCCCCGGCGCGGAGCCCGATCGGCCGACTGACACCAAGAAGAAACCTGCGACAGGCGGCCGTGATGCCCAGCCAACTACAACTGGCCCAGGCGGAAAGCCCGCGGCAGGCTCCGGCCAGGACAGTGAAACGAGCGGCCGGTCCGGCAAGGGAGCCGGGAATCGGACGGACGCGGGCCAGGGCGGCGGCGAGAATGGGAACGCGGGTGAAGATCAAGTTGACGAGCCAGCCGCCGACGATCAGCAAGAGGCCCGGCCTGCGAACATCCCCGAGGAGAATGATGTCACGCCGCCTCCGGGCGTGGCGGCGCCGGCTCCTCGTCCCTATACGCCGCCGGCCGCACAACCGGCCCCCGGCGGCGGCGCACGGCGAGCCCCGGCCGGATTCGCGGTCAACCGCAATCGCAACGACTGGTATTGTCCGAACCGGCCGAGCATCGGGGTCAACTTCAAGCTGCCTGAGTGGCTGACAAAGGCAGAATTCGACAAGATCCTCAAGAAAGGCCCCAATAGCCCCGAATTCAAGGCCCTGGAATCCAAGCTTCTGGCGGGGTATTGGTATCGCAACTTCGGCCGACCTGTCAACGGCCAGACCATGGACAAGCTGCTCCTGAAGTACAAGGAGCTTCTACTCAAACGCTGCGATCGCCTGGACCAGTCTGACGGCAAGCTCCCGAGCTTCCTGCAGTCGCTGGGTTTCGCCGCATCGGATCCGCCCAGCGATCCGGCCGGACTGGCCGCCTGGCGGGCCAGGATGAAGGAGCTCACCGAGGTCTACTGGCTGCGTCTGCTGGCGACCGAGGACCCGCAGACTGTGATGGACGGCATGCGTCAACGCGCCGAGGCCCTGGGCAAATTCGATGAGGCCGCCCAGATGCAGGCCGAGGCCATCATCCAGGAGATCCAGGCCAATCAGAAGATCACCCAGGACGTCTTGGAGGCGCTGCCGTACACCGGTGAAGCCCTCGACATCATTGCCGCTGTCACGGGCGAGTCTCTCTCGGGCGAGCAGCTCTCCGGCTGGGAGCGGTTCTTCCGTGCGGCCTGCTCCGCCGGACCGGCGGCTCTGGAAGAGGCGTTGAAGCGTTCGCCTCGTGCCCAGGAGGCCTTGAGCCAGTTCCTCGCGGCCACCGGCGAGATGAGCAGCGAGATGAAGAACGCCCTGCTCCGCCGGATCGGCGCCGACATCGACAAGTTCGATCAATTCGCCGATGATGTAGGCAAGTTCCTTACGAAGGAGCGCAGTCTCTTCGGCAAGAACGCCGATGACGTGGTCGACGGCGCCAAGAACGGCTATCGTCAGACCAAGGAGGGCATTGAGGATTTGCGGCAGCTTGAAGAGGCGAAGGCCGCCTCCAAGCAAACGGTCAACGAGTTGGACGATCTCGTGAAAAAGGGAGGCAAGGCCGGCGACGCGGACATGGAGGACGTCATCATCCGCATGCAGAAGGACAAGACCGCCCAGTCGATCATGAACAGCGCCGACGTCTCCGACGACGTTCGCAAGAAGGCCAACGAGACCATCAAGAAGATCTATGGCGACGCGGATGTGCCCACGATGAGCCGCATCAAGGAGTCGGAGGATGTCCGCAAGTTCGCCAGAGATCATGGTTTGGACCCGGACAACCTCGAGGTCTCCGTCTGGAGCCCCACCAACAAGCGCGGCGGCGCGGACATCGATCCGGACTTCAAGAAGTATGGCCGGGACCGTGACGTCACGTACCAGATCACCGGCAAGACCAAGGATGGACGCACCGTGACCCTGGATGTCAATCACGACATCTCCGGACCCCTCTATCAACAGGAGCTCTACAAACGCTGCCATGGCGGCCAGTTGCCGGCGAACCCCGCCGAAGTCGGCACGTTCGCCGACGACATGGACCAGATGGTCACGTCGAAATGGCACCGCGAAGCCTACAACACGGGTCCGGAGGTGCACATCAACGATTGGCTCAACAACGACCTTACGCCTCCGGTAATGCGGCCGCAGGATATCCG
>JBDKUU010000502.1:0-1633 GCA_039679525.1 Phycisphaerales bacterium
GCGCTGGTCCTGTCGTTTGCCGGGGTGATCTTCCGGGTCAGCATCGAGTCGCAGCAGCTCGCGCGGGCCAACGGAGAGATCATGCAGAAGCTCCGGGTCCTCACCGACCAGCTCGACGCCGACTTCCGGGGCCTCTGCAAGGACGGGGAGATCTTCGTGGTTTGGACGGCGAAACGCAAGCCCGATCCGAACGCCCTCCCGGGCAACGATCACGTCGGCTCACAGGCCTACGAGCGGTTCGACCAGATCATGTTTTTCGCCGTCGGCGATTTTCAGACGTACGGTCGCGATCCCAACCGAGGCAACGTGGCCCGCATCTGCTACGCGCTCGCACGGGGTCCGACCACCAACGCTGCAGAACCTAATTGGCCTCAGGCCCAGGAGCCTCGCAAGCGGATTCTCGCGAGAACCCAGCACATCTTGATCCCGCCTGAAGATGCGGACGAACAGCTTGACACGAGCGATTTCACCACGGACGACTGGGTTGCCTGGAACAGCCGCCAGCAGGTCGACAAGATCTCGCTGGAGGCATGGAAACGGATTCCGCTGGCCGAGAAGGTCAACATTCTGTCCGTGATCGGAGACCTCGACGTCAAGGTGGGGGGGGGGAACGTGAGCAGCACGACGGCCAAGGAGGCACGTGGGGTGCTGATCGACCGTTCCGAGCCCGATTCGTTCCACTCGCTGTTCTGCCAGGGGGTAGGGCAGTTCATGGTCCAAGGCTGGAACGATGAGCAGAATCGGTGGATCCCGCAGGTGGATCCGAATGAGAATAGCGTCCTGCGTGACGATTCCGACTTTCCTCTGATTTCCAGCGGAAACGAGGTTGACCCGAACCAGGTTCCCGCCCTGTGGTATCCGCGCGGCGGATCGAGTCTGACGCGGCCGAGTTTCCCGATCGACCAGATCGACAGGGAGCATTTCAACGAGATCCCCGGGCTCGGACGGGCCCTGAAGTTCACGTTCACGCTCTACGACTCGCGAAATCTGATCAAGAACGGCAGGACGTTCACACACATTGTCTACTTGGACAATTGATGATGGAGCAGCCATGAAGCAACGGATCGGACACATCGCGACAACCCGACCTCGGGGCTCGGCCCTGATTCTCACGGTGGTTCTCACGAGCCTGCTGGCCATCGTCGGCGTACTCTTCGTGATGGCGTCGCGGATCGACAAGATGTCTACGACCGCGGCCGCGGAGACGCGCGAGCTGACCTTCGCCGTCGATACGGTCCTGGCGCAGATCGATCAGGCCCTGATGGAAGACGTCCCCGGACCCGCGAGCAACCCGAACACCGTTGCCCAGGAGTACTACGATTTTCCCGATGCGCTCAATCCCTGGCTGGCCGATCTCGAACCCTATGCATCGGATGGGAAATACTACTGGCGGCAGATCAGCAACCTTGTCGGTCCTGCGATGGTCCGGGCGAACGGGATGGCTATCCAGGTAGTGGGGGAGCGGGATGCAATCGATCCCAACCTGGTGAACGATCCGAACCTGACGACGGCCGATGCCGACGGGGATGGGGTCGGCGATGCGCGGTGGTTCCAAGTCCCCGGCGTAATGACGAGCAAAGGCAGGCCGTTCTATGCGGCTGTGCGCATCGTCGATAACGGCGCCATGCTCAAC
>JBDKUU010000503.1:0-5153 GCA_039679525.1 Phycisphaerales bacterium
TCCGGCGGATTCTCGATCTTCATCTTCTGCCAGAAATCCTTGAGCGTCGTGTCGATCAGCTCGCGGATCTTCTTCTCGGACTCGGTCACGAACGGCTGCATCGCGGGATCCTTGTACAGGCCGTACATGGAGGTCTTCTCCATCGCGGTTTGCAGCCCTTTGACAGACTCGACGCTCACCATGACCATCATGTCGTCCGGCAGCATCTTGGCCGATTCCATCACGTCGGCCCACGCGGCCGATGCGACGAGCAGACAGACGCCGAGCAAGGCAAGGGTGAATGCTTTGGGTTTACGCAACATGGTTCTCATGATTCTCCTCTCGAACGAAAGAATGTCCGGTCGTGAAATCGATCGCTCGTCCGACCATCGAACGAGCCGATCGTTCCCCGGCTTCATTACAATTCCGGCAGCTTGGCGGCCGGGGGAGCGTCCCGATTCGTGCGGCCGCCGGGCTGAAGATAGCGAAAGCCCGCGTTGGGGTTGTCTTCCCGGTAGGCGAAGGCGTCCCAGTTGTCGACGAACTCTTTCACCGTGTTGGCCGGGATGGCGAAGTTGAGGCCCCCGTAGAACATGTAGCCCATGGACGTGACGCCGATCACCTCGCCGCCCAGGTTGAACAGGGGGCCGCCCGAGTTGCCCGGGTTGATGTCGGCCGTGGTCTGGATGTAGAGCTGGCCCTCGAAGTCGCGGTTGGTGGTCGAGACGATGCCCTGGCTGACCGTGCGGGTCAGGCCCAGCGGGTTGCCGATCGCGAATACGGTCTCGCCGACGTTCACCCGGCTCATGTCCCCCAGGAACACGTGCTGGAACTGGCGGCCGGCGTCCTCGATCTTGAGCAAGGCCAGATCGACGTACGGATTCATCGCGATGATCTTGATCTTGTCGTATCGCTTCTGCTCGAACCCGTTCTCGGCGCGATGGAAGACCGTCGTCTTGATGAGCGTCTCGCGGGCGATCACGTGGTAGTTGGTGATGAGGTACCCGTCGGGGTTGATCAGGAACCCGGAGCCGCCGCCGCTGGGCGTATTGACCATGACCACGGCCTCGCCGAACCGCGTGACGTTTTGCTCGATGGTGGTCTTGGACGCCTGCGTGGTCCGATACAGGCCCTGGGTCTGCACAAGGGGAGCGCCCTGGTCCTCGGGCTTGTCCGAGGCCGGGCTGTCCTCGCGGACGGCCTGGATCTGAGGACGCGGAATCCTCAGCACGTCGTAGCCGAGGTCGAGAATCACCGCCTGATCGTCCTGCCGGAGGATGTCCGCGCGGATCTGCTGGCCGCTTCGAAGGACGACCGTCTTGGCGACGCCGGCGGTGACGCCGATGGACAGGACGGCAAGGGCCGCCAACGTCGAACCCAGGAGTGCGTGTCTCTTCATGGTCGTGAAAAACCTCCGCCCGCCTTGCGAGAGCGTGCAGGTCCAGTTATCTTCGTCACACAGTGAATGCGGCTGATTATAAGGTCGATGCCTGCAACTGGGAAGCGCATATTCCAGGAGGTACCGGTTCATGATCTCACGGCGGGTGGGCACAGTCACGACTGCACTGGCGTTGTCCCTGGCGGTATGGAGTGCGACGGCCGTCGTCTGCCGGGGCGGTCTGAGCGGCTACTACGGCTTCGGGGCCATGGAAATCCTCAAGCTGGACTGGGAAATGGGGACGCCGCTGGCGGGCGACCTGAACGGGGACTCGCTCAACGACCTGGTGGTGTGCAACAACCGCAAGGCCCGAATCGAGCTGCTGTTGCAGAAGCCCGGTTTTGATCCCAAGGCGGTCGAAGCCGCCCCTCTCCCGGAGAAGGAGAACATCAACGACCTGTTCGGTCGCGAGACGAACTGGCGATTCAAGCGGTTCCAATATCCGCTGCCCGTGAAGGCGACGAGCCTGGCCCTGGCGGACTTCAATCACGATCGGCGTCCGGACCTGGCGTACTACAGCGCGGAGGGACTCTACATCGTCCTGCAGAGCGACAAGAAGGCCGAAGAGGCGCAGAAGGACGCCGGCACGTTGAGCGACCTGTCCTGGGAGGCCCCGACCCGCTTCGATCTGCGCGACGGGATCAAGACCTCCGAGGCCCTCGCCTGGGGCGACCTCAACGGCGACGGCCTGACCGACCTGGTTCTGCTCCTGCAGGACGGCTATTACGTGCTGCTCCAGCAGGCAGATGGGAAAATGGCCCGGCCGGTCCGGCAGTACAGCTCTTCAGGCAATCTCTGGCAGGTGGAGATCGGCGACGTCAGTGGGGACGGTCGAAGCGATCTGGTCCTGGCGACGAGCGAGCAGGAGGAATGTCCGCTGCGGATTCGCCTGCAGAACCCGGACGGCACTCTGGGGCCCGAGGGGCGATATCCCGTTCCGGCTCCGGCGGCCCTGCACCTGTGCGGGCTGGGCAACTCCGGCAAGCAGGCGGTCGCCCTGGTGTCGCGGCAGACGGGTCGATTCTCCATGCACGCGATGATCCAGGAAAAGCAGCAGCTCGACGCCGTCTCGATTCTCCCGCTGCCTTCGGGGGATGACGCCGCGAAGCGCGACACGACTTGTGCGGACGTAGACGGCGACGGGCTGACGGACATGGTCGTGACCGACCCGGGCCGGGGACAATTTCTCGTGTTCTCCGGGCAGGCCGGTTGCGGCCTGGGTTCCGCGGCCGTATACCCCGGACTCAAGGACATGCGAAAGGTCTGTGCCGCGAGGTTGGGGGAGGGTTCCGCGGACACGCTGGTGATCTTGAGCGTCGACGAGAAGCTGATCGCGACGAGCCGGTTCGAAGGGGGGCGTCTGTGCTTCCCGCGGACGGTGGCCGTCGTGGGCGAGCCCCAGGCGATGGAGGTGGCGGATCTCGACAAGGACGGCCGACTCGATTTGGCCTACGTGGCCAAAGGCCCCGACCCCGCCGAGGCTTTCTTTCTCCGCAGCGTCCTGGACATCGGGCAGGCCGCCCCTCAGCCGGGTCCTTCGATCAAGTTGACGGGCGTGGAAGAACGCCCGCAGGACCTCCTGGCCTGCGACATCGATCATGACGGCGACATGGACCTGGTCGTGGTTCGCGCCTACGATCCGCTGCTTCTGGTGCGTCAGACCAATGCGGGCGTGTTCGAGCAGCAGGTTCAGGACCAGACCCACAGCGGATTGGTGAGCAACCTGGGCTCCTGCGCCATCTGCGTGGCGCCCCTGGGCAAGGACGGCGGCCCGGCCTTGCTCGTGGCCAGAGGCGAGTTCGCCCGGTCGATGTCGTTCGACGCCGAGAAGGGCTGGCAGGTCGTCGATCAGTATCAAGCATCCGACGGGCGTCGCCAGATCCGCGTGGCGGCGGTCGTGCCGGGGCAGAAGACCGGGGCTCCGAGCATCGTGGCCTACGACGACGCCTCCGGCATCGTGTTCTTCATGGACCCGCAGCCCGACGGCACGTACCGTGCGTCTCGCGAGATCGACGTCGGGGTCGCCAAGGTCCACAAGATCCTGGCCGGCCGCTTCGACGATGGCGACGCGCCCGACCTGGTCCTGTGCGCCGAGCAGCAACTGATCTGTCTGCGGCCGACCGCCCAGTGGTCGTTCCGCCAGATTGCCGGCTTCGAGCCGACCATCGAGGATGGACGCCTCGGTCCTTTCGCGATGGGCGACGTCAACGCCGACGGCGCCCCGGACCTGGTTTTCTGCGAGCAGGTTCGTCACCACCTGCAGGTCCTGTCCTTCGATGAGAACGCCCAGTTGGCCGACGCCTACAAATTCAAGGTCTTCGAGGAACATCCGCACAACTCGGATCGCCCCCAGAACCGCAACGCCAACAGCGGCGAACCTCGCTGCGTGCTCGTCCAGGACGTCACCGGCGATGGCCGCAACGATCTGATTCTCCTGGTGCACGACCGGATCGTCGTCTATCCGCAAGACGGTTTGGATTGACGATTTGCGATTTGCCGTTTACTATTTGCGACTCCATGGCTGGGGGACCACTCGCGGTCGGCCAAGTGGTCAATCGTCAATAGTAAATCGTAAATCCCAGAGGGGGTCCGGTGCAGAGTAGACGAAGGATCGACGTGGGGCAGTGGCTGGGCGTCTGGGTGGTCCGGCATCGATGGGCCGTGATCCTGGCGACCCTCGCGATCGGCGGCTTCCTTGCGTCGGGGATGCGCAGCCTGCGGATCAGCAACGACACGCGGGTCTTCTTCGGCGACGACAATCCCGATTACCTCGCTCTCAAGGCCTTGGAACACGTCTACAGCCGCGAGGCCAGCGTCTTTTTCGTCGTCGCGCCTCACGACGGCAACGTCTTCACCCGCCGCACGCTGACGGCGGTGGCCGAGCTGACCGAAGCCGGATGGCATGTGCCCTATTCGACGGTCGTCAACTCGATCACCAATTTTCAGGCCACGCGGGCCGAGGGGGACGACCTGATCGTCGAGGACCTGGTCCCGGACCCCGCGGAGAATTTGAGATCTCAGATCTCAGATCTCAAATCCTCTTCAGACCCGGGGGAGAATTTGAGATCTCAGATCTCAGATCTCAAATCCTCCCCGGACGCCGATCTCCAGAGGATTCGCGACAGGGCCCTGTCGGAGACGGCCCTGGTCGACCTGCTTCTGTCCCGGACCGGCCACGTCACGGGCGTGCACGTCGGCTTCGTGGCGCCGGAGGACCGCCCGCCTTCCACGCCCCAGATCGCCAAGTACGTTCGGGACATGATCGCGGGCTTTCGCGCTCGATATCCGGACATCGATTTTCACGTCACCGGGTCGATCATGATCGACGACGCCTTCGCCAGCGCCAGCCGGCGGGATCTCCTCACCCTCGTCCCGATCTCGTTTTCCGTCGTGACGCTCCTCGTGGGCGTGTCGCTGCGGTCGTTTTACGGGACCTTCGCCGCGGTGGCGGTGACGCTGCTGTCCATGTTCTCCGCGCTGGGCTTGATCGGGTGGATCGGCATGCCGCTGAACGCGGTGTCCGTGGGCGCCCCGGCGTTGATGCTCACGCTGGCCGTGGCGGACAACGTCCACATCCTGACGACCATGTTTCACTACGTCCGCCAGGGTCTTTCGAAGCGTGAGGCGGTCGCCAAATCGCTCCAGGTGAATTTCCAGGCGGTGTTCCTGACGAACGTCTCGACGATCCTGGGTTTTCTGGTCATCAACTTCTCGCAGTCGCCGCCGTTGCAGGATT
>JBDKUU010000504.1:0-20787 GCA_039679525.1 Phycisphaerales bacterium
TCGCCACCTGCGCAGCCGGCCGATTCCTCCTGCCCCAATCATCGCAAGCAGAAACGCCCCCGGTGTGGGAACAACGCCGTTCGCACCGTTCGTACTGGCTCTCCCGCTGGCGACAAATCCCATGAAGAACACATTGTCGTTAGCGGACGGATTATAGGTTTCAATCGTGATCACGTTGTCGCCGATCGTCAGGAACGGAGCGAGGTTGTAGAGTTCGTCGTCATATCGAGGGCCGTATTGGTCCCCGGCATTGGCATCCGGCGGATTGGCGATGCTGTCGCCGATGCCCCCTGCCGTGATAAGCCCGCCATTGCTGTCAAACCCGTCATCCTGCCCCCCGGCGCTGCTGGTGATCCTCTCGCCATTGACGGTGATGTTGGTGAATTGCGGCCAAAACTCGTTTGGCTGGTAGCCAAAAGAAATCCCCAGAGACATGACGACGTCGCTGCCGTCAAACGCTGGGGAGAGGTTTACCTGGACGCTGTCGCCGTCGGTGGCCAACTCGCCATCGAAGATCATCGCGGTCTTCACCGGCTCCGTGGGAACACTGTAGATGACGGCAAGGACTTCCCCATCGAGATAACCCAGCTCCGTCACACCGAAGTCGAACAAACCGCTTCCGCCCCCGACCTTCGCGGTCACCGGCGTCGTGACATCCCAGCGATTCTCAGATGCGTCATTGCCCTGCCGAGCATCGACATCAAGCCTGCTGGTCCCATCGGACGTGAGGCTCGTTCCTTCAAATACGACATCGGAGAGACCGTCTTCCCAGACCGATGCGGAATAAAGATAGGCCCGATAGATCTGAGCCCCGGTGGGAATATCGGCCTGAATGACGCCGGGAGTAGAATCCGGCAGCCCGACCGCGTCGATACTCAGTCCTGCCCCGTTGGCCGTGTAAGTAACGGAGTTGGTTATCGCAGCCCTGGTCAGTCCCGTAGCAAGCAAGCTCATGACGCCGATTGCTATTGTCCTTCTCATCTCAGCCTCCTTTAGAGTCGCTTCCAAACCACTCACATTTCACATCCTGGTGAACCCACGGACGCGCTTCCATACGCAAAGCGGCCGCTCACTCCCTCATACTACATGCAACGCCTCCTTCCTCCCCCGCGATTCACCCGACGCACATTCGGAACAGAACATGACGATACGCACCACACAACTGGGCTGATTTGCACGAGGTAGAAGCGCATCGCGTGTCAATACTCCGTTCCGTCCTCCGTGACGACGTGCAATATCACGCTACTGCCGTGGACGTGGGAGTCAATCCGTACGAATACGTATTTCGCATGGCCCGCCACGTGATTTGTGAGAAGAAACGAGTGCCTGGCCGACGCCGTCGTTCGCGTTACCCGAAATGACGAGCCATCCAGGTCCCTCTCCTGAATCGCGTCTTTTTTGACAGAAACGCGGTTTTCTTTTGACAGGGGCTGGCGGCAGGGCTACATTTTTCGAAATCTCTGTCCAAGGATTGGAGGATTACTCGATGCAGGAATATGAAGAACTGAAGAAGCTGGTGGCGGAAATCGAGTCGGATATCAACAAGGCCGAGGGCGGCAACAAGGCGGCCGGCACCCGCGTCCGCAAGCAGATGCAGACGATCAAGCAGGCGGCCCAGGTAGTTCGCAACCGCGTCCTCGAGATCCGGTCCACCGACTGACCCGACCGACAACTGAGTATTGCGACGGATCGCACGCCTGCAACAGGCGACGCTGACGGCGTATAACCCGCGAGATTGACTCGCTTTGTTTACGCATTCCATCGGTAGGGGAATGAGGCCGTGGAATGTCTACCCCGAGGTTATGTTATGCCCCCCGCTCTTTTATTCGATTTGAATGAGATTGATCTGAACGCGAAGCCCCAGTTCGACAGGGAGGCCATCTGCCGGGTGAATCCCCAGCGATACGAGATGCAGCAGCTCGACGGCATTCTGTGGTACGACAAGGATAAGGCCTGCGTCCTGGGCTACAAAGACGTGACGGACAAGGAGTTCTGGGTTCGCGGCCACATCCCCGGCCGGCCGCTCATGCCCGGCGTCATCCAGATCGAATGCGCCGCCCAGTTGTTGAGCTGGTTCGTCAAAGAAATCTACCAGGAAGAGGGGTTTGTGGGTTTCGGCGGGATCGAGCGGACGAAGTTCCGAACCGCCATCGAGCCGGGCTGCCGGCTCTACATACTGGGCCACGTGACCGAAGCCCGCAGAGGCAGGCGGTATGCCTGCGACGTCCAAGGCCTGGTGAACGGGACGCTGGCCTTTGAGACGACGATCTCCGGCATGAGAGTGTAGGCATTTTCTATTTGCGAATTACTGTTTGCGATTGGGGTGCGCGCACGAATCGCGGGCGCTCAAATCGTAAGGAGTAGCTCGTAATTCGCAAATCCGAATAGCCCCAAGGGGATTTGAACCCCTGTCGCCGGGTTGAAAACCCGGTGTCCTAGACCTACCTAGACGATGGGGCCACGCTCGAATTGATTATCGATGATTGACTATTGATGATTGTCCAGAGCCGCCGAACGCCGGGTCTGACACCGCTCAATCATCCATCATCCCTAATCAATAATCAATCCTTACAGGCTAATTGCCGACACCGGGCAAGCATCGACGCAGACGCCGCAATCGACGCAGTTGTCCGTGTTCACTTGCGCCTTGCCGCCGACCATACTGATCGCGCTGCTCGGGCACTCGCCAACACAGGTTTCACAACCGGTGCACTTGCTCTTATTGACTTCAGCCGGCATTCAGAACCCCTTTCAAAGATCGACCTCAAACCATTGTACCAGAGAAGACGGAATCATACCGCATCCTCGGGCGATTACAATCGAAAATTCGCAAAGTCGAGGCAAAACTGTTCCGGAAAATCGTCCGTGCGACGAGGACTCCCCAGTACTCGATTCATACAAGCGGCACATCCCCCAGGCATTCCCCCTTACTACGCGGCTCGCCGGGATGCGGTTTCCTCAATGCGAGGCCGACGGCGTCTCAAGCGACCCGCTTCACATGTCCGGGACGACCTCCGGATAGAGCTGGCCTGTCGGGCTGATCTTGAATACGTAGATCAGCCCCTCCTTGAGCGGCTGGTACATCGCGCTGCCATAGATGGCCTTGATCCCATGCTCTCGGAGTTTGTCCGGATCGTTGGCCAGGTCCCAAATCGCGGACCAGAACAACTCGCGGTGCTTGATCGGCAGGGCTTCTAGCAGGCCGCTATACCGCCTGGGCTCCGTCCCCGGCTCCTCGATCGCGAAGCCTTCGCCCGGCGACATTCTCTCCCCGTAGACTCGACGCCAGAGATACAGAGCCCGGGACTTCCCATCCGCCACCATCTTATCGTCGAATTTGACGATCACGGCGTCGAAATGGACGATGGTCCCCTCTATGGTGTACTCCTTTTGGAGGATGATCTTCGTTTTGTCCCCACGGGCAGTCTCCACGAAACGGATCGTGGTCAACTGTCGGCCGGCCTCGTCACGCTGCGAGAGAACCTTCGCGTAGCCGATCTGATCCTCTTCAGTCAGGTTGGCGATCGCCTGCTTGAGCTGTTTGTTCTCGGTAAACAGCTCATGGATGGTCATCGCCCCGCGGTAAAGCCCCGGACCGATGAGCGCGGCAGCGGCGACGAACAGAGCCGCGATCCCATATGAAAAGAACCGCATCTTCTTCAAAAGATATGTCATGTATGTCGACCTGCCTGCTCCATGGCCCCTACTACGAACCGCTTCGGCCCCTTGTTTCATCGGCCCGGCGAAAGCGGTTTCTCCACCGAAACGCACCGGCAATCCCAACTTTCACCCTTGCCCATTGCATTTCCCCCGGAGTTCTCCTATTATAACGACGCATGATGCTAGGACTGGTTGGAAGGATAAGGCCTATGGATAGGGTACGATCGTCGTTCGCACAAATCAGCCTGCTCGTCGGTCTGTTGACGCTCTCCGGGTGCTACGAGCCCGAGCCCAAGCCTTTGGTCGTCGGGGAGCAGCAGCGGCTGTCGTTGCCTCCACAGGACGCGCCGTTGGCCAAGCACCGCCTGATGGGGCGATCGGTGAAAGGCCGGCCGCTCACGATCCAGATCCTGGGCGAGGGGCAGGACACCGTTCTGATCATGGCCACCATTCACGGCAGCGAGCCGGCCGGGACGGTCCTTGTGAACCACTTGATCGACCACCTGCGATACAATCGCGACCTGCTGGACGGTCGCCGCGTCGTTCTATACCCCGTCGCCAACCCTGACGGATTGGTCGCCGGGACACGTGAGAACATTCGGCATATCGATCTGAACCGCAACTTCGAAACCGCCAACCGCGTCGACGACGAAACCAACGGCTTGCGGCCTCTCTCGGAGCCGGAATCGCGGGCCCTGCAGAATATCATCAAAGAATACAGCCCCAATCGAATCGTGAGCATCCACCAGCCGCTCACCTGCATCGACTACGATGGTCCGGGGCGGGCGTTAGCCACCCGCATGGCCCAATATTGCGATCTGCCTGTCAAGAAGATCGGCGCCAGGCCCGGCTCGCTCGGCTCCTACACAGGCGAATCGCTCGGCATCGCGACGATCACGCTGGAGCTGCCCGCCGAGGCGTCTAAAGACACGGACCAGGCCCTCTGGGACAAGTACGGCAAGACACTTCTCGCGGCGGTCCTGTATCCCGAGCATCCGCTCTGAGAACGCGATCCCGTGTCTCCAGCGAGGAGCCTCGGAACCTCGGATATCGAACGGGCCATTTTGACCCGCGTGAACACGGAACTCCGACGCGTCCGACCGCGCACAGGCGGATTGGACGCCGAGCTACTTGATTCGCCCGGTCTGCCGCGATACCATGTCTGAGGCCAAGCGTCCCGCAAACAAGCTCCGCCTTTGCGGCATATATAGAGAGTATGCGTTTTCTTCGCAGAGGAAGCATCTAGAGCAATCGGGTGGGAGCACGGTCTTTGCCCCGCGGTTTTGCGTCATGACAGGCGATATGAGTATATACAAGCTGAACAATCAGTTCCGGCCTTCCGGCGATCAGCCGCAAGCCATCGAACGGCTCGTGGGCGGTCTGCGCGAGGGCAAGAAGTTCCAGACGCTCATGGGCGTCACCGGCAGCGGCAAGACGTTCACCATGGCGAACGTCATTACCCAGTTCGACCGGCCCGTGCTTGTCATTTCCCACAACAAGACGCTGGCCGCCCAGCTCTACGAGGAGTTCAAGGAACTGTTTCCGCAGAACGCGGTGGAGTACTTCGTCAGCTATTACGATTACTACCAGCCGGAGGCGTATATCCCGGCCAGGGACATCTATATCGAGAAGGACGCCTCGCGGAACGCGGACCTCGACCGGCTGCGGCTCTCGACCACGACGAGCCTGTCGTCCCGGAAGGATTGCATCGTCGTGGCCTCGGTCTCATGCATCTTCGGCCTGGGCTCGCCGGAAGACTACAAAGCCAGCGTCGCAGCGGTCCGCGTCGGCGAGATGCAGGAGCGGAACGTCCTGCTGGGCCGCTTGGCCGACATGCAGTACGCCCGCAACGACATCGACTTCCAGCGGAGCACATTCCGCGTCCGAGGCGACGTCGTCGAGTTGCACCCGTCTTACGAATCCTTCGGCATCCGCATCGAGTTCTTCGGCGACGCCGTCGAGCGGATCTGCTACATCAACCCCGTTTCCGGCGAGATTCTGGCCGAGGAGAGCCAGGTGTTCATCTACCCGGCCCAGCACTACGTCATGCCCGCCGAGCGAATCCAGCCCGCGGTCGACGGCATTCGGGCCGAGCTCGAACAGCGACTGGGGCAACTCCGCAGCGAAGGCAAGCTCCTGGAAGCCCAGAGGCTCCAGGCGCGAACCATGTACGACCTCGAAATGATCGAAGAGGTCGGCTACTGCAGCGGGATCGAAAACTACTCCCGGCACTTGGCGGGCCTGCCGGCCGGATCGAGGCCGTACACGCTGGTCGACTATTTCCCCAAGGATTTCCTGCTGATCATCGACGAGTCGCACGTGACGATCCCCCAGCTTCGGGCCATGTGGGCGGGCGACCGCAGCCGCAAAGAGGTGCTCGTCGAGCACGGCTTCCGGCTGCCCAGCGCCCTGGACAACCGCCCCCTGCGGTTCGAAGAGTTCCAGGAAAGCTGGAACCAGGTGGTCTTCGTCTCAGCGACTCCCGCCCCCTACGAGATGGGCAAGTGCAACAACGAGGTGGTCGAACAGATCATTCGCCCGACCGGCCTGCTGGACCCGGAGATCTTCATCTTCCCGGCCGGCAACCAGGTCCAACACCTGCTCGACGAGATCACCCGACGGGTCGAGGTCAAGGAGCGAGTCCTGGTGACCACGCTGACCAAGCGAATGGCCGAGCAACTCTCCGACTACATCACCAAGCGGGGCTTCCGTTGCCGATACCTGCACAGCGAAGTCGAGACGCTCGAGCGAATCGAAATCCTGCGGGACCTTCGTCTCGGCGAATTCGACGTGCTGATCGGCGTCAACTTGCTCCGCGAGGGCCTGGACCTGCCCGAGGTCTCGTGCGTCGCGATCCTGGATGCCGACAAGGAAGGCTTCCTGCGGAGCCAGACGTCGCTGATCCAGACGATCGGCCGAACCGCCCGAAACGTCAACGCCACGGTCTTTCTGTACGCCGACAGGGTCACGGAGTCCATGCAGAAAGCCATTGACGAAACGAATCGCCGCCGTACAATTCAAACTGCGTATAATCAGGAGTATGGAATTACGCCTGAGACGATACGCAAGGAGATTCGCAAGAGCCTCACCGAGCAGATCAAAGCGCGGAAGATCGCCCAAGAGGCGATTCAGCTCGGCGATTCCGATTACGACAAGGTCGAGATGGCCGGCCAGATCGAGCACGAGATGTTCGAGGCCGCCGAGGCCCTGGATTTCGAACGGGCCGCCGCCTTGCGGGACCAGTTGCGTCAGTTGAAGGAGTTGCCCGAGCTGATCGTCACCAGCAAAACGAAAAAAGACGTCGCCCGCAAGACCCGGGGCAAGCGACAGGCGAAGTCCTGATGTGACCATTTGCGGAGATTCCGTGGAAGAATCCGCCACAGAGGTCACAGAGAACACAGAGAAGCATGACAAGACGGAGCACCTGTCCTGGGTTCCTCTCTCTGTGCCCTCTGTGTTCTCTGTGGCCGAAAAAGCCCTGGGAAAAGAAGAAATCGCTTTAGTGGCTGGATTCGTTTGATGAAGAAACTCGATATTGACAAAGTGCGTCCGCTGATCCGCATGGCCATGGAGGAGGATCTGGGCAGCGGCGATGTCACCACAAACCTGTTGTTCAAGGACGGCACAATGGCAGAGTCCCGGATCGTCTCCCGCGAGGAGATCGTCGTCGCGGGTCTGCCTGTCCTCGAAGAGATCCTGCGGCAGTATGACGAGCGTCTGAAGATGACTGCGCACTTCCATGACGGCCAGGCGGCCCACGTGGGCAACAAACTCGCCACGATCCGCGGCCCTCTGCGGTCCATGCTCAGCGTCGAGCGCGTGATGCTCAACTTTCTCCAGCGTCTCAGCGGCATCGCCACGACGACGAGCCGCTACGTTCGCGCGATCAAGGGCACCAAGGCCAAGATCTACGACACGCGAAAGACCCTCCCGGGCTGGCGGCTTCTCGAAAAATACGCCGTTCGCTGCGGCGGCGGGTTCAACCACAGGATGGGCCTCTACGACGGCATCCTCATCAAAGACAACCACATGGCCGAGCTGGGCAAGAACTTCCCGACCCGGATTCGGCGGCTCGTCGAGGACGCCAAGAAGGTCAAGGGCCTCCAGTTCGTCGCGGTCGAGGTGGACCACGTCGACAACCAGTTGAACCACGTCCTGAAGATCCCCGGCATCGACATCGTCCTGCTGGACAACATGGGCCAGTGGCAGCTCAAGCACGCGGTCGAGATGCGCGACGAGATGTGCGGCAAGGGCAAGGGTCCGCTTCTGGAGGCCTCGGGCAACATCACCCTGAACAACGTCTCCGAGATCGCCCACTGCGGCGTGGACCGGATCGCCATCGGCGCGATCACCCACTCCGCGGCGGCGGTGGACATCGGACTGGACAGATAAGGCTTTCGCGGAAAATCCGAAATCCGAAGCACGAAATCCGAAACAATCTCGAATGACGAAAATCCCAATGTTCAAAACGGCTCATCCGAGAGGCGACAGCGTTTCGGTCATTTGAGTTTTGGTCCTTTGGATTTGTTTCGAATTTCGAAATTCGGATTTCGGATTTGGTCTCCTGTTCTATGACTTTGAAGGTTGACGATCGCCTGGACCCGGACCTGATCCGGGCCAATCTCAAGACCAAGAGAATCGGCAGGTCGGTTCTTGTTTACGAACAGACCGCCAGCACCAACGACGTCGCCGCTCAGTGCGCTCGCGGCGTCGACAGCGACGGGCTGGTGGTCTTCGCGGAGGAGCAGACCGCCGGCCGCGGACGCACCGGGGCCGCGTGGCTGAGCCGGCCCGGCGAGAGCCTGCTGTTCTCCTTCGTCCTGATCGACTTCAAGGCGGGCAACGAACTGCTCTCGCTGGCCTGCGCCGTTGGAGTGGCCGAGGCGATCGGCCGGGTGGGAGGCTATCACGCGGCGATCAAATGGCCGAACGACGTCATGCTCGACGGCAAGAAGGTCGCGGGCATCCTCGTTGAAACAAAAAGCCCGAGGACAGAGGACAGAGGACAGAAGACAGCGCCGTCCTCCACGATCCACGTGGTCGGCATCGGCATCAATTGTCATCAGGCCCGCGACTCCTTCCCCGAGGAGATCCAAGCCACCGCGACCAGTCTGGACCTGGTCAGCGGGACCCAATGCCAGCGGGTCACCGTGGCCAAGCGGGTTCTGACCTCTCTCGACCACTGGATTCGTGCGGCCGAACGCAGCAAGAACCAGGTGATCGAGACCTGGAGCCGCTTGAGCACGCAGTTGAACCAGCGGGTCGCCCTCTCCTACAACGGCAAACGCTTCACGGGCAACTGCGTCGGCGTAGACCCCGAGAACGGCCTCATCCTCCAGCTCGACCGAGGCGGCCGCCGCATGTTCGACGCCGCCCACACGCACACCGTCCGGTGACCGGTCTTCGACACTGAAGACGAGACTCCATCAGAAAGATTGGGGATCGTCTCGAAATGGGCGAGGTGTCCGCGGAGTCCACTATTTCACAGCGGTGAAGATGCGAACCTGTACGCCGTCAGTCTTGACCTTCTCAACAGTCACAAGCCGTTTGACGTCTCCATTGCTCATGTGAATAGTGAATGGTAGGGAGGGCACCTTGGTCAGATCATAGAGCCTCTCCCCGATCTCGCCTTCCACTCTGAGCACAAGATGCGGGATATCCCCGAGGATTCTGGGGGTCAAGGCACCAGATTGCGGGAAGGTTATGGTTGCACCATAACGTATCGTGATCTCTTTGAACTTCGGAATCTCAAAATAGGCCAGAATGGCTCTGTCCAACCCATCAGCCGCTCCTGCATACACAGAAACCGGAGAGATCACCGGCACGATCGTTCGTTCTGCACTCCTTTGCGGCAAGATGAGAACAAGACTGAGAATTGCCCACACTGCGAGAACAACGTTTAGAACAACAGAGATGCTGAGCTTGTAACGTAATCCCATTTTCTGAAAGAAAGCTTCCACTCTATCAAGAGCGTTCCTCCTGATTACAGAAGAAGATGCCGCAACTCCTTTTACACGCTTCCTCTTGACGGGCATTTCGAGCATCTCCAATGAACATGGGCCCCGCTGCGAGTGAGATGAGGGTGACCTGCGCCGCTCAGCTCGCCCGGAGTCTCTGCTTGAGAATCTCGCTGGCGAGTTGCTTCACGGGTTTCTGCTGCCTCTTGGCGGTCTCACGCAGGGCCGTGAAACTCTCTTCATCCACCTCAATCTCAAAATGGCGCCTCTGAATATCTATCTCGACGTCAACGGGTTCGAGGGCCTCTTCATAGTCGGCGACACTGTGCGTGTCCCAGAACTCCGACGCCTCTTGATATGATCCGAAATCGTCCGGGAGTGGATCAACGTGCTTGTCTGTGTTTGGCATAATACTTCCTCTCGGCAGGGTCCATGTCACGCGCCGAAATCGGCATCACCGCACCGCGCTTCTTATCTATGACGAAGACAATCAGGTACCGCCCGCTGGCGATCTGCGACAAGGCGGCGTATACATCCTCACCGCGGACACGTCCCTTGGCCACCTTGCGAACAACAGGTATCACCAAAGCGCCTCTTCCGCTTCAGCAACAGACAACCCATGCTTGGCGGCAAGCTTCTCGACTACGGCTTCCTTCCAGATGATATCTGTGATCCGCATTGTTCTGCCTTCAGAAGGCGCGCTGCAGAGCCTTGCTGTCTGAGAATCTCTGTCATATTGTAGACTAATGTGCCGGAAGAACAAAGAGAAAACGATGGTCCCGCGTTCTATTTCCGAACGTAGGGAATGTGGCTATACTAAGCGTCCGACAGATCGATCAACCGTTAAATGGAAAGGAGCTGGGAATGTGCGTTCGTATGATCCGGAGCATCCTCCTTCTGGGCACGGGCATCACGATAGCTCAGGCGAGTGGGCTGTCCTACGGTGGCCAAGCCAGTTCAGTAGTGAACGAAAACGCGCTCCACGCGAGTCCCGAGGACATTCAGTGGTGGCGGGACCTCAAGTTCGGGCTCTTTGTCCATTGGGGCCCGGTCAGTCTCAAAGGGACCGAGATCGGGTGGTCCCGCGGCGGCGAGCGTCGCGGCACCGGCGGGACGGGCGAGATCCCCGTCGAGGTCTATGACAACCTGTATAAGGAGTTCAACCCCGTCCTATTCGACGCCGATGAGTGGCTCCAGATCGCCAAGGACGCCGGGATGCGGTACATGGTCTTCACCTCGAAACACCACGACGGCTTCTCCATGTTCGACAGCAAGCTCACCGACTACAAGATCACCAACTCGCCCTTCAAGCGGGACGTGGTCAAGGAGTTGGCCGACGCCTGTCACAAAGCCGGCCTTCGATTGGGCTACTACTACTCGCCCGTCGACTGGCACCATCCGGATTACCGCACCGCGAACCACCAGCGGTACATCGACTACATGCACGGCCAGCTCCGCGAGATCTGCTCGAACTACGGCCAGATCGACATCATCTGGTTCGACGGCCTGGGCGGCAGCGCGAAGGACTGGGACTCGCCGAAGCTCTTCCCGATGCTCCGGCAGTTGCAGCCGCACATCATCCTCAACGACCGGGCCGGGCTGCCCGCCGACCACGACACGCCCGAGCAGCGGATCGGCAGCTTCCAGAAGGACAGGCCCTGGGAAACCTGCATGACCATCTGCCAGCAGTGGGCCTGGAAGCCGAACGACCAGATGAAGTCGCTCAAGGAATGCATCCAGACCCTGGTCCGCGTCGTCGGAGGCGACGGCAACCTGCTGTTCAACGTCGGCCCCATGCCGGATGGGCGCATCGAGCCCCGGCAGGTGGAGCGGCTCCGCGAGATGGGCCGGTGGCTGAATCAGTACGGCCAGAGCATCTACGGCACTCGCGGCGGCCCCTTCAAAACCACCGCCCAGCTCGCCAGCACGTACAACGGCAACGACGTCTACGTGCACATCCTTGAATGGTCCGGCGACACGATCACCCTGCCGGCCCTGCCGAAGAAAGTGACCGGTTTCTCGCTGCTGACCGGCGGAAATGTGAACGTGCGGCAGACGCAGGACGCCATCGAGATCGCGGTGCCGCCCGAGAGCCGCCAGGAGATCGACACGATCGTCAAGCTGACGCTCGACGGCCCCGCCGCCGACATCGAGCCCGTTGCGATGGCCTCGGCCTCCCTGGCCGCCGGCAAGAAGGCGGCCGCATCGAACGTGTTCCAGAACAGCCCTGCATATCAGCCCGCCAAGGCTCTAGACGACGATCCAAGTACCCGCTGGGCGACCGATTCCGGCGTCAAGCAGGCATGGCTGGAGGTGGATCTGGGCAAATCCGCCACGTTCAACAAAGTGGCGATCAGCGAGGCCTTCGACCGCGTCCGGAAGTTCGAACTCCAGTACAAGGACGGTCGTGCCTGGAAGACATTCGTCTCGGGCGACCGCATCGGCGAGAACTATTCGAAGACCTTCGAACCGGTCACGGCGCGGGTCGTTCGCCTGAACATCCTCGAAGCCACCGACGGTCCGACGATCTGGGAATTTCAGCTTATGGCGGCGAAGTAGTGTTTCCCGTCGTCGGAAGAATGCGGATAGTGAGGAATTCGGAGAGCACATAGTCGGACCGCGAAACGAAGAACCGGTACTCCCCGGACTCGGTGATATCGAAGGCCGGTCTGATGTCGGCAAACTCGTAGACGCGGCTTTCGCCCGGCTGAAGTTCGAAAACGCTCGTCGATCCCAGGTCGGCCACATCCACGTAGCCGTCGGTTTCGCTCTCAGCGCCGCTGGTCTTGTCCAGACTGCGCGGGCGAAGCTGTTTGATCGGATGCATCTTGTCGTATACCTGGCCGCGGCGGCGATGGACCGACAGACAGAAGGGTTGAGCCTCGCCGCCCCAAGGCAGAAAGTGCCACTGCGGACAGGCGAACTCCACCAGCGACGGGCCGCCATACGGACCGCCGGTGATTCGACAGCGTATTTTGACGGGCTCCCCCACGCGGTAGCTTGCGGCCGCCGTCAGTTCCATCTCGTATGACGGCCAATGATCGACGTACCGCACCGGCACGTTGGGATCCCGCAGATGGGCCACGGCGTCTTTCGCGGTCTCTCGAATGTCCAGGTCCTTGTCCTCGGCAGCGATCGCCTCGAGAAGCCCGACGGCCCGCGCGTCCCCCAGGACGCCCAGCTTGAAAATGGCCCACTTGCAGTTTGGATGCGACCCTTTCAGCGTCTCGCAGAGTCTTTCGAACCGGTCAGGGCTCTGCCATATCTCAATCGGAGTCAGGAGTCTGGCGTCGTGGCCGTACTCGGCGATGATGAATGCGCGGGCCTCGGGCGATCCGATCTGGCTCAACACATCGACCATCATGGAGTATCCATTCTGCACGCCGCTCGGCGGACGCTCCGCCCGCCTCTGTTTCAGCCACAGGACGATGGCCGGCACGGCTTCGTCGCCTATCTCGACCAGTTTGCGCTGCGCCCGGCGTTCCGAAACGCTGTTCTTCGTGACGCAGGTGGCTTGCCGGATGAGCTGCGCCATCACCGTCTCCGACGAAGGCGGGCTGCCGGACTGCGACGCTGAAACGCCGCACACAGACAGAACGATCGCCGTCCCCCAAATGATAGATCGCGTTCTCATCGCATGTCCCTCCACGAAAGGCTTCTATATCATCCGCATTGTATCCGATGATGCCAGCGTCCGATCGTAAATTGCATGTAAAAACAGGGGACCGGCCCTCCGCCTGTATCGCCTGGGTCTCCCGATTGCCCGTTGCTATCCTGGCCGGGTCTGGTATACTATGGCAACCGCTTGGGTGCAAACCATGAGCAATCGTCAAGCCGCAAGGCGCAGGAGAAAGCAGAGTAGGATAGACCTATGGCAGAGAGATTCGATGTCGTCGTGATCGGTGCAGGACCTGGTGGATTTCGGGCGGCTCGGCGCTGTGCGCAGCGCGGGGCTTCCACGGCGGTGATCGAGAAGGAGTTCCCCGGCGGCACGTGCCTGAACTGGGGCTGCATCCCCTCGAAGACCCTGCTGGCCTCCGCCCACCTCCTGCAGCGGGCCCGCCACGCCGGCGAAATGGGCGTCGACATCCCGTCCGCCACGCCGAACTGGGCCAAGATCCAGCAGCGGCGGGAGGCCATCATCACCGGCACCCGCAAGGGCATGCTCACCACACTCAAGAATCACGGCGTGACCTACGTCGAGGGCCGCGGCGTCGTCACGGCCCCCGGCCGGATCAGCGTCCAGTCGAACGGACAGAGCCGCGATCTCGAAGCCGGCAAGATCATCCTCGCCATGGGCTCCGACACGATCCAGATCCCGTCGATTCCCTTCGACGGCCAGACCGTCATCAGCAGTAAAGAGGCCCTCTCGCTGGCGGCGATCCCCCAGTCCATGGTCATCGTCGGGGGCGGCGTGATCGGCTGCGAAATGGCCTGCGCCTACGCGGCGTTCGGCACGAAGGTGACGATCGTCGAGGCCTTGGACAGGCTGCTGCCCATGGAGGACACCTGGGTGAGCCGGCTGGTCGAGCGGGAATTCAAAACCCTCGGCATCGAGGCGATGACAAGCCGCAAGGTGATGGGCGTCGACAAGAGCGTCTCCCCCGCCAAGGTGATGCTCGACGGCGGGCAGGCGATCGAGGCCGAAAAGGTGCTCGTCGCCGTGGGCCGGCGGGCCCGCGTGGACAAAGACGTCGTCCAGACCCTCGGCCTGGAGATGAACGGCCCGGCGATCAAGGTCAATAAGAAGCTCGAAACAAACGTCCCGGGCGTCTACGCGCTGGGCGACATCGTCGGCACGACCTACCTAGCCCACGGCGCCACCGCGGAGGCGGAAATCGCCGCGGCCAACGCCACCGGCGGCAACGAGGAAATGCTCGATTATTCGATGGTCCCCCGCGTCGTCTTCACATTCCCCGAAGTGGCGTCGGTGGGCAGGTCGGAAGAAAAGTGCCAGGCGGCCGGGATGGACATCTCGATCGGCAAGGGCTTCTACCGGGCCAACGGCCGCTGCCACGCGGAGAACAACACCAACGGCCAGTTCCACGCGGTCCGCGACAACGCGATGAACGAGATCGTCGGCATCAGCATGGTCGGCGACCTGGCGACCGAATTCGTCGCCTTCGCCCGCACGCTGCTGGGCACCTGCGAGCCGATCCGCCAGATCACGTTCCCGCACCCGACGGTCTCGGAGACGATCGAAGACGCAGTCCACGAAGCCCTCGGCGGCCTGCTCTTCGAGCAATAGCAGAGTCGGCCCGGACCCCACTGGATTGTGCTTCACTGTGCGGCGGCAGGCGAATCTCCTGCGGACCGGATCAGAGCTGGGCGATTTGTGCGCGGAGAGAAGGAAGTTCGTTCCGGATCACATCCCACACGACGTCGGGCAGTATGCCGAAGTACTGATGGACGATGACGTTCCGCATAGCGACGATCGCATCCAGGATGTCCTGGATGCGGAGCCTCTCATGTCGGGACATGGATGAGGTCCTTCTCGATCTCGTCTTTGAGTCTCCCCTGGACCGCCGGCGGGGTCAGGAGATCGACCTTGCGGCCCAGAATGGACTCCAGGAATGACTTCACCTCAATGAATCGCCGATAGGTCGTCTGTGAAAACTCGACAACCATGTCCACATCGCTATGCGGGCCCAACTCCCCCCTCGCGGCCGATCCGAAGAGATCGATCCGCTTGACGCCGAGCTTCTTCAGATCAGCACGATGCTTCTGCAACAGATCGATGATCTGCCGACGCGTTGCTGGATGGCGCACGCTGTCCCGGCGGCGATTGGGCTCTGCATGAATCATATGTCCGTTAGGATATCGACGCCGCACCGTAAAGTCAAATGAACGAGCCTGAGGATCAGAGGGCCCGGGAAAGCGAAATGGGGGCTGCAATATCCGTGGGTTTCGGCTAAGATAGGATGATGAAGTTCACGACTGAGAAACTACAGGCGCAACAGCCCGAGACAACTGGTCGGCTCGCCATCCGCGATTGCGGGCTGGCCGAGTATCGGGGCGTGCTGGCTTTGCAGCAACAGTTGCAGGAGCAGCGGCGGGCCGGGTTGGTCGGCGATACCGTGTTGGTCGTCGAGCATCCGCCGGTGATTACCCTGGGTGCGCACAAGAGCTCCAATAAGCTGCTCGCCTGCCCGGAAGAACTGGCCCGGCGGGGCATCGACCTTGTCGAGATCCGTCGCGGCGGCGGAACCACCGCCCACAACCCCGGCCAACTCGTGTTCTATCCTATCCTGAACCTTCAGGAACTCGGGCTCGACATCAGCACGTACGTGCGGACGCTCGAGCAGATCGGGATCGAGTTGTTGACCGAACTGGGGGTTCAGAGCGAGCGGCGGAAGGGATTCCCCGGCCTGTGGGTCGGGCCGCGGAAGATCGCTTCCGTCGGCGTGCGGGTGTCGCGGTTCGTCACCTGCCACGGCATGGCGATCAACATTCAGAACGACCTGAGCATCTTCGGATGCATGGTCCCCTGCGGGCTGGACGGCGTCGTGATGACGTCCGCTCAGAAAGAAACGGGCCGGGTGTATGAGATGAGACAAGTCAAAGAACAGTTGGCCGCCCTTCTGCGTCGGCATTTGGAGCGAGTTCCGAGGAGCGATGAATCGTGACTGAAGCGAAACGCAAGCTGCCGCCGTGGCTGAAGCGGCCCTGGCCGGCCGGACACAGCTTTCAACACACCCGCGAGACCGTGGAGTCGCTGGGCATCGAGACGATCTGCACGAACGCCAACTGCCCCAACCGCGGCGAATGCTGGGGCCGAGGCACCGCCACCGTTCTGATCCTCGGCAACGTCTGCACTCGCAACTGCCGGTTCTGCTCCGTCGCCACGGGCAAGCCGCAACCGCCGGACCCGACGGAGCCGGCGCGTCTGGCCGATATGGCCAAACGGATGGACCTCCGGTATCTCGTCATCACGAGCGTCAATCGCGACGACCTGCCCGACGGCGGGGCCGCCCACTTCCGCGACTGCATCAACGAGGTGCGGCGGCAGTGTCCTGCCATGCGGTTCGAGATCCTCACGCCGGACTTCAGAGGTTGCACGGAACAGGCGTTGGAGACCCTGGCGGCCGCCCTGCCGTTCGTCTTTGCGCACAACGTCGAGACCGTGCCGTCGCTCTATCCCGTGGCCCGCTCCGGCGGCAACTATGAATACTCGCTGAACGTCCTGGGGATGGCTCGGGACCGGTATCCCGGCGTCCAGACGAAATCCTCGATCATGCTCGGCCTGGGCGAAAGCCGCGCCGAAGTCGAGCAGGTCCTGCGCGACCTGCGGGCGGTCGGCTGCGATCGGCTCACGATCGGCCAATACCTCAGACCGTCGAAGGATTCGCTGGACGTGGTCGAGTACGTCACGCCCGAGAAGTTCGCCTGGTGGAAGGAACGAGCGAAAGAGATCGGTTTTCGCTGGGTCCTTTCCTCGCCATTCGCCCGCAGCTCCTATTTCGCCGAGCAGGAAAACGACCGGTAATCATCGAGGAAGCGTGAAGGGCGCCTCTGCGCATCCGGTGGTTTCCACGCTCTATCCGCACAATTCCGGCATTCGCCTGTCCTTTGGCATTCTCCATTTGGCCGCCCGCCAATTGTGGCGTATGTTTTGTTGGAGCCATTGAAGTTCAGCATCACAGACGCATCACCTCATCGTTTGAGGGATAGAATGAAACCGGTCAGAAACACCCTACGCCCCGGGAGGCAGGGCTCCGTACTCGTCCTTTCGCTTATTTTTATAGCCATATTCTCGGCTTTGGCCGCGGCCATGGCCGGCATGTCCGGCGCAAACGTCCAGATCGCCGAAAACCAGCGAAGACTGGACAACACGCGCGCCTGCGCGGAATCCGGACTGGAAGTCATCCGCTACTGGATGGACAAAGTGGAGATCTCCGGAACCACCGCGGCCGCCGAGCGTTTCGCCCGATTGGCGACCGTGTTGCAGGGCAAATTGAGCGAGGCGGGGGCGACGAACCTGACGCCCGTCTGCACGAGCTCGATCATCACGATCTCCAACGTCGCGCTCGATTCGAACCTGGGTCAGAGCTTCTCCGCGACCCTGACCAAGATCGACAACGACAATATCCAGTTGGACGTGACGGGCCGCTACGGCTCGTTCCAG
The DNA here is from genome assembly GCA_039679525.1 of Phycisphaerales bacterium. GTDB lineage: Bacteria > Planctomycetota > Phycisphaerae > Sedimentisphaerales > Anaerobacaceae > PLanc-01. Next base: position 17,743 of record JBDKUU010000504.1, read on the forward strand.
CGGACGATCCGCTCGAAATACGCTTTCGACACGCGGGCCAACACCGTGTTCGATTTCGGCGTGGCGTCCAAGGGGCCGATCTCCCTGGCAGGCAACGTGGAGCTGGAGGGCGTCAACCTCGAGGTGGAGTCGAACGCGTACATCGAGAGCGAGAACACCCTCCTGGCCCTGTCGATCATCGGCAATTCGCACATCGCGGGCGAAGTGAAGATCGTCAACCCGCTGGCGTTGGTCCATCTCCAGGGCGGCAAAGCGGGCATCGGAGGCGACACAGGCACGGCGGCCATGGACCATGTGGAAATCGGCGTGGCCCCCTGCGAGTTTCCGGAGATGAACCCGGCGGTCTTCATTCCCTACGCCACCCGCGTTCTGACCCCTGCGGACAGCACCTCGGCCGATGCGACGTACGAGAACCTCAAGATCCCGGCCGGGATGAACCCGAGCTTCTCCGGAAAAGTCACGCTCAAGGGGGTCGTCTTCATCGAAGCCCCGAACGTCGTGACCTTCACCGGAGGAGTCGACGTCACCGGCATCATCGTCACAAACGGAGACCCTACGGACAACTCCGCCGAGAACCGACTGCAGTTCACGGGGAACGTGACGGGCCACCCCATCACGCAGTTGCCGCAGTCGCCCCAGTTTGCGGGCCTGCACAGCAAGACGGGCACGTTCATCATGGCGCCCGGATTCCACGTGGGGCTCGGAGGCAGTTTCACCACCCTGAGCGGAGCGATCGCCGCCAACGGCATTACGCTGTGGGGCAACGCCGGCGGCACGATCAACGGGTCCATCGTCAACTACTCCGACACGCAGATGACGCTCCAGGGCAATACGGATCTGTACTTCAACCGCTCGGGCCTCGACGAGGTCCCGGCGGGTTTCGTCCCGGAGCTGGTGCTGCATTATGATCCCACATCGTACACCGAGGTGGTCCTGTGATGCAGCGACCGGGTGAAGGGACACAGCCCATGGATACAGCCTTTACGAGCTCGGTTCAATCGGCGACAAAGGAGGGAACGACTATGCAGAGGACATCCTTGAGGACTCTGGTCTTGATGCTGGAGCTGTTCACGGCCGTGGCGTCTCTCCAGTACCTGGCCGAGATCCGGCCGGCCAAGGCGAGCGCCGTTTGGCTGGCGGGCGACTGCGCAACGAGCCCGACGACCCCGGCCCACGACGCCAACGACGCCATAAACACCTGATTTCAGCGTGGGGAATCAGCGGTTCTGCTGCACCGACACTGCGGCGACACTGATTCCCCAACTTGATGCGCACGCGACCCCGGACCTCTCCGGTCCGCAGCCTCCTTTCCGCGACCCCTGCCTGACGGCCGTCATTCATCTTTCATCACAACCTCAGTCTCCCCATTCGAACAACCCCCGATAATTGTCACAACCGCTTGCATGTCTAAGATTATTTCCTACGCTTTTTTTAGAACATAGAAGTTCGTCCAGTGTCATCAGGCGTTTGCCCGCCCAGGGGGGAAAAGAAAAATGTCGCTCAACCGCTACACTCACCACAGGCATGGTGGGGCCGTGCTTGTGCTGGCCATGATCTTCATCGTCATGTTCTCGGCCCTGGCCGTCGCGCTGGCCTCGTTCTCCGGGGCCAACGTCCAGGTCGCATCCGGTCAACACAAAATCAACAAGGCGCTTCACGCGGCCCAGTCGGGCCTCGAATGCGCCAAGTACCTCGTCAAGGCCGTGACGTCGAGCTCGAGTTGGCCCGCGCCGACAGAGAAGAACTACGTCACCGAGGAGCAGGCCGACATCGTGTGGAACGTGCTGTGCCAGTACGTGCAGGACACCCGGCTCGACGGTCTGACCGTGGGCGAGCCGTCCGCCTTCGCCGGAGGCGAAGAACTCGTAATGCCCGCGATGAGCTTCGGAACCGAGAACGGCCGGTTCACGCTGCGGTTCTGCCGGTACGAGGCGAATCCCCTCACCATCTGCATCGAGTCGACCGGCACGGAGGGCGAGACGACGCGCCGAATCGCGATGGAAATGGACATCACCAAGGACCGCAAGGTGCTGGAATACGCGATCGCCACCCAGGGCCGCATGTGGCTCACCGGCGACACCACGATTCACGGCAGCATCTACAGCTCGTACGGCCGCAAGTACAACTCCAGCGGCACCTCCTACAGCCTGCTGTCCCTGGCGCCCTTCAACATGACGAACGACTCGACGATAGACGGAACGATCAACACCGTCCTGAGCTACGCCGACGTCGACTCGCGATCCTATCAGCTCGAGACGCTCAACGCGGCCAACAAGCCCCTGTTCCGATTCGGGGCAACGGTCTACAACGCGAACCACGTGGCCTTGACGGCCACGACCGGCACCGTGGACAACGAAGGGTACCTTGTCGACGCCAGCGGCAATCCCGTCTTTGACGACGAGGGAAAGCGTCTGCCCGTCAACTTCGCCAATCGCGTCTACAGCACCGTCGACGAGGTGCATGCCTACCACAAGAACATCAACTACGGTCAGCCCCGCTCCAATCAGATGAACGGCATGCAGATCGGCGATTACGACACCTCGGCGTACAAGGCCGCCATCTCCACGACGGTGCGGTCGCCCTCCACGTCGGTGATCGAAAACGGCGTGTTGGGCACCACCGGCATCAGCACGGTCACCGAGTATTTCCCGCATGCCCCGCTCGACAGCGGCGGCTATACCACCCGGTCCGGCAGCAGCCTGCCTCTGAAGCGATACGTCTATCAGAACAAGACCCTCCGGAACGTGGTCGTCAAGACCGGCACGAACGCCCTGTTCAAGAACTGCACGTTCGAGGACGTGCTGTACGTCGACACGACCCTCAGCGGACCGACCGTCTCGCTCCCGTCCTCGTACACCAGTTCCGCCATCAGCACGTTCCTGTCCACGACCAAGAACTACAACAACATCCGGTTTGAGAACTGCACCTTCAACGGCGTGATCGTCACGAACACGCCGCAGACTCTCAACAGCAACTGGTGGATGGGCAACAACCTGTACTTCACCGGCGAAGCGACGTTCGAAAACCACTCCTCGGTCCCCGAAG
>JBDKUU010000505.1:0-5974 GCA_039679525.1 Phycisphaerales bacterium
GGCGGCCTCGTGTCGGAGGGACGACAGTGACAGTCTGTATTGAGAGAGCAGGGCCATTATGAGCCACACCATCCACTGGGGACAACGGATTCGTCGTTTGGGCATCCTTCTGACGGTAGCCGTCCTCGCCCCGGCAGCCGCGGCGAAGGTCCGCGTCGCCTGCATCGGCGCCAGCATCACCTTCGGCGCGGGCATCGCCGACCGCGAGAAAAACTGCTACCCCGCGCAGATGCGGGGCCTCCTGGGCGAGGGCTACGAAGTGCGCAACTTCGGGGTCAACTCCCGCACGATGCTCAAGCACGGCGACTTTCCCTACTGGGACGATCCGGCCTATCAGCAGGCTCTCGCGTTCAATCCGGACGTCGTCGTCATCGACCTGGGCGGCAACGACAGCAAGCCTCAGAATTGGAAATACAAGGACGAGTTCGCCGCCGATGCGAGGGCGATGATCGAGTTCTTCCGGTCGCTGCCCGCCAAGCCGCGGGTGCTGATCTGTCTGCCCATGCCGGCCTTCAAAGTGATGTGGGGGATCAACGACGAGGTGATTACGAAGGAGCTCAGTCCTATCCTTCGCCAGGCGGCGGAGGAGACGGGCTGCGATGTGATCGATCTGCACACGCCTTTCGCGGACAAGCAGGCGTGGTTCGCCGACAACGTCCACCCGAACGCCGAGGGCGCGGCGCTGATGGCCAGGATCATCGGCGGGACGATCGTCGGTTCCGCCGGGCCCGCCTTTGACGGAGTCAGGACCGTCTGGCACGACGGTTTTGCCCGGTACGATTACGTGATGGACGAACAAACCCTGGCGATCGCGCCGTTTGCGCCGCCGCAAGGCGAAGGATTCGGCGTCCGCGATCCGGCGAAGGGCCAACGTCGCTGCATCGTGATCGCGCCGAAGCAGGCCGCTCCCGGCAACCCATGGTCCTGGCGCGGCTGCTACTGGGACCATCAGCCCCAGACGGAAATCGAATTGCTCAGACGCGGCTTCCACATCGCCTACATTTCGGCCAATGCGACGTTGAAGCCGGGCAAGGAGTGGGACGCATGGTACGCATACCTGACGGGCAAGCACGGCCTGTCCGCCAAACCCGCCTTCATCGGCATGAGCCGGGGCGGGGAGTACGCCTACACGTGGGCGACGACCCATCCGGACAAGGTCTCCTGCATCTATGCCGACAATCCAGGGGGCAATCGGGATGTCCTGCTGAAGCTTGGAGACCTGGCTGCGAACGACGTGCCCCTGCTGCACGTCTGCGGCAGCATCGATCCGCTGCTGGGGAAGTACTCGACGGTCATCGAGGGCATCTATCAGCAGTTCGGGGGCCGCATCTCGGTGATGGTCAAGGAAGGTTTCGGCCACCATCCGCACAGTCTGCGCGACCCTGCGCCGATCGCGGACTTCATCGAGCAGAGCGTCCGGTCGACTCCCGCGGCGGCCCCCGCCTTCGTGGGCGACAAATTCACAAGGTCGTCCTTCTACGCTATCGAGAACTCGTACCGGGAGTTCCCGAAAGAAGGGACATACATCACCTGCCGCGGACCTCGCTTCACGGAGTGCTACGACCGCTACACGTTCGATCTCGCCGGAGTCGAGGGGACGACGACGGTCATCGTGCCCGGGACCGCGGCCCCGGGGAAGCCCTGGGTGTTCCGGGCGGATTTCGTCGATCGCGATGCGGCGGTCGATCTGGCCCTTCTGGCCAAGGGGTTTCACATCGTCACCGGCCCGGTCCCCTACAACGCCGACGGCCCGTCGTTGCAGCATTGGAACGCGGTCTATAAGCACCTGACCGGCCATGGCTTCTCGGCCAAACCCGTGATGGAGGGCATCGGAGGAGCGGCCGGGGAGGCGTACGCCTGGGCCGTCGCCAATCCGGACAAGGTCTCCTGTGTCTACGGCGAGAACCCCATCCTGCAAAGCAGACTGGCGGGATCGCCGCTGGAGAACCTGGCGCCGCTGGCCCAGGCGGGAGTGCCGATTCTGCACGTGTGCGGCGGTCTCGACCCCTGGCTCGACAGTCAGACGCGCGTCGCCGAGAAGCGGTACAGGGATCTCGGCGGACAGATCACAGTCATTACCAAGGAGGGGGAGGGACACTACCCGACCTCGCCGAGGACCGTCCAGCCGATCGTGGATTTCATCGTAGGGCACGCTCGATGAGCGTGGCCGCGTATGCCAGGCCCCGAGATCAAAAGGAGAAATCGTCTATGTCCCAAAGAATCAGTTTCCTGCTCATCCTCCTGTGCCTTCCGGCTGTCGCGTTGTGCGCTCCGCCTCAACTTCCAGGCGTCGGCGAGGCGATGCAGTCCGCCATCGACGCTCACGAGGTCGCCGGTGCGGTGACGGTCGTCGTCACGAAGGACAAGGTCCTGCACCTCCAGGCCAATGGCTGGGCCGACGTCGCGGCGCAAAAGCCGATGCAGGCCGACTCGCGGTTCTGGATCGCCTCGATGACCAAGCCCGTCACGGCGACCGCGGTCCTGATGCTTCAGGACGACGGCAAGCTCAACGTGACCGACCCGGTGGCCAAGTACATCCCGGCGTTCGCGGATCTCAAGACTCCCTCGGGCAAGCCCGCCAACCTGACGATCGCCCAGATCCTCACGCACACGTCGGGCCTCGGTGAAGCCCCCGACGACAAGGCACGCGAGGCCCGCACGCTTGCCGACCTCGTCCCGCTCTGGCTGGCGGCCCCCATGCAGTATGAGCCCGGGGCCCGGTGGCAGTACACGCAGTCGGGCATCAACCTGGCCGCACGGATCGTCGAGGTGGTCAGCGGCGTGTCGTTCGACGCGTTCACGCAGCAGCGCATCTTCGATCCGCTGGGAATGACGAACACCACATTCTATCCGGAGCCCGGAACCGTCGTCACCGGGTACGCGAAGAACCGCACCACGGGCTCGCTCGACGCTACGCCTCACTACGCCGGCTTCGGCGTTCGCGGCCGTCCTCCGCTCGGCAACGGCGGGCTCTACTCCACCGGCCCCGACTACGCGAGGTTCTGCCAAATGCTCCTCGGCGGCGGCGTGCTCGACGGCAAACGGTACTTGAGTCCTGACGCGATGAAGCTGCTCAGCGTCGTCCAGACGGGCGACCTGCCCTGCGGCTTCTTTCAGTCCGCGAACTTCGGCAACCATGGGGCCAACTACGGCTGGGGCATCGGCACGTGCATTCTCCGTAAGCCGCACGAAGGCGTCACGGCCATGCTCTCGCCCGGTACGTTCGGCCACGGCGGAGCCTGGGGCACGCAGGCCTGGATCGATCCCGTTCGCGGCGTCGCCTACGTTCTCATGGTGCAGCGATCGAACTTTCCGAATAGCGACGCCAGCGACGTCCGCCGGGCGTTCCAGGAAGCAGCCGCCAAGGCCCTGGCAAAGCAGACCAGGCACTCGCCAGTCACGAAGTATCCGTCGTACGACGGCCTTGTGATGGCCGGGTATCAGGGCTGGTTCAGGGTGGGACGCGACGGCCGGATGTACCCCGACGAGAATCGGGTCCGCATCGATATGTGGCCCGACGTCAGCGAGTACGAGAAGACCTACCCAACCGGGCTGAGACTGGCCGACGGGAGCGCCGCTCGGTTCTTCAATTCGGCCGACCAGAGCACGGTGAACCTGCATTTCAAATGGATGAAGGAGTACGGGCTCGACGGCGTCTTCGTGCAGCGGTTCTTCGGCGCCACCCGGCTCAACGCCCGGAACGGCCCCGAGGTGGACGTTCTGCGGTTCGCCCTCCAGGCGGCTTCGGAGAACGAACGGGCGATCGCGGTCATGTACGATCTGTCGGGCCTCCGCGATTCCGGCGAGGACGTGATGCGGATCGCCGACGACTGGAAGTTTCTCGTGGACGAGCTGAAGGTGACCAACCAGCCCGGCGCGAAAACCTATCTGCACCATCGCGACCGGCCGCTCGTGGTCATCTGGGGCGTCGGCTTCCCCGACCGTGGCTACGACATCAAGAACATCGCCCTCGATAAGCTGATCGATTTCTTCCACAACGATCCCGAGTACGGCGGCTGCTCCGTCATGCTCGGCGTGCCCACTTATTGGCGCGATCTGAACGCCGATTGCCGGCCCGAGCCGTACCTGCACGAGCTGATCAAGAAGGCCGACCTGGTCATGCCGTGGACGGTCCAGCGGTACAGCCCGCTGCTTCACAACGACATGTGGCGATACCGCGACATGGTCAAGGCCGACATGAAATGGTGCCAGGAGAACGGCGTGGACTACGTGCCCTGCGTCTATCCCGGCTTCAGTTGGCACAATCTGAGCCGCTTCGAGTTCCCTGACGATGTGAAACCTGTCGCTTCGATTCCGCGGCAGGGCGGCCGATTCTACTGGCAGCTCATCTCCACCGCCATCGGCGCGGGAGCCGATAAACTCTACGTCGCGATGTTCGACGAGGTCAACGAAGGCACAGCGATTTTCAAGTGCACGGACAATCCGCCGGTGAGCAATGTGGCCCAGTTCGCCGCCATGGACGGCAAGCCCTCCGATCACTATCTCTGGCTCACCGGCCAGGCCGCCAGAATGTTGCGTAAAGAGATCCCCCTGAGTTCTCAAATGCCCAAACGAGAATAACGTTCAATTCGAAAGGCCAAAGACCATGTTCAACCCCATCAGAAGAATTACTCCCATTGTGGGCGTCGCTTCGCTCGTGTGCGCGATCGCCTGCTACGGCGCTGCACCGGTGGACTACGCCAAGCCGCTGATCGGCACCGACGAGCACGGGCACGTCTATCCCGGGGCCACGGTTCCCTTCGGCATGATGCAGCTTTCTCCCGACACCCGCGACGGCACCTGGGACGGATGTTCCGGATACCACTACTCCGATTCAAGCATCCTGGGCTTTTCCCACAACCATCTGACCGGGACCGGCTGCGCCGACCTGGGCAACGTCCTGCTGATGCCCACGGTCGGACCGGTGCAGCTCGAGCCGGGCAAAACGCCGGAAGAAGGCTATCGGTCCGCTTTCTCGCACAGCCAGGAAGAAGCCAAACCCGGCTATTACCGCGTGCTGCTGGCGGACTGCAAAGTGACCGTCGAACTGACCGCGACGCTGCGGGGCGGCCTGCATCGCTACAGTTTCCCGCAAACCGATGAAGGGCACGTCATCCTGGACCTTCGGCACGGGGTGGGCAATCAGGCCACGGACGCGCAGATCACGCTCGTCGACGACCGCACGGTCACCGGTTACCGCCGCAGCGCGGGCTGGGGCGGCGACAAGATCTACTACTTCGCGATCGAATTCTCCCGTCCGTTCGACGGGGCAGGCTTGGCCTCCGATAAGAAGGATGTGAACGGCAAGGAGGTCCGCGGCAAGAACATCCAGGCGCACATGGACTTCAAGACCAAGGCCGATGAGAAGATCCTCGCCCGCGTGGCGCTGTCGACCGTCAGCGTGGAAGGGGCCCGCAAGAACCTCCAGGCCGAGCTTTCCAACTGGGATTTCGACGCGGTGGCCGCCGCCGCCCGCCAGGCGTGGGACAAGGCCCTGAGCGTGGCCCACATCGAGACGAAGGACGAGGCCCTCAAGGAGACCTTCTACACCGCGCTCTATCACACGCACGTGGCGCCCACGATCCTCAACGACGTCGACGGCCAGTTCCGCGGGCCGGATGGGAACGTGCACGAAGCCAAGGGCTTCGATTACTACACGGAGCTGTCCCTGTGGGACACCTTCCGCGCGGAGAACCCGCTGCTGACCCTCGTTCAGCCGCAGCGCATCAACGACATCGTCCGCACGATGCTCGAACACTTCACGCTGTTTGGCCAGGGGACCCTGCCTGTGTGGACCGAGTCCGGCAAGGAGAACTGGTGCATGATCGGCAATCACGCGATCCCCGTCATCCTCGACGCGTACAACAAAGGCTTTCGCCAGTGGGACGCGCAGGAGGCTCTGGCCGACATGATCTCTTCGGTCAACAAGAAGCGGGAGCAACTGGACCTGTACCGCGAGATGGGATACGTGCCG
>JBDKUU010000506.1:0-2735 GCA_039679525.1 Phycisphaerales bacterium
ATGTCGTCGAAGCGGGCCGGCACATCGACCTCCTCGGTCGCCTGGCCTGGATTTGTCGCAATGCGCAGGAACAACGCATTGAGGCTGTTGCCGGTCAACGTGTTGCCGTATAGCGCCGGGCCAACGCGGCCGTAATCCGCCGTGTACACCGTCTCGCCGAAGCGCTCGTGGAACTCCGACTCGGTGAGGCTCCGCGGATCGGCCGACATCGCCGCGTCGGCGCTCTGGGTGATCGTCGTGTAAGAGACCGTAGGCCGAGCGTCGATCATCGTGATCGGATCGTAGGTGGCCAGGCTCCCGCTGACGCTGACACGGCCTCCGCCGTAGCGGATGTCGGCGTGGTTGACGTAATCCAGGAAGATGCCCTCTCGCTCCAGGACTTGGTACGTCGGATCGCTCTGTTGCGCGTCGTAATCGTTGGCGAACAGCAGCCCGCCCCAATCGCCCGCCGCGGCGGTGGTGGGCGGCGAATAGGTGTCGACGCCGATCGTCTCGTCCTTGTAAGAGGTGAAATAGACGCTGTGGCTCGGTGTGCCGAGCACTTGGAGCGCGCTCAGCGTACGGTCGACGGTGACGTTGGTGCTGCCGACGTCGATATTGGCCCCCTCGAACTTCAACACGGCGCCGGCGTCGATGATCATCGTCACGCCCTTGGGCAGATCGATGTTCTTGCCGTCGCTCAGGGTGGCGCCCGCCGGACTCGTGCCGATCTCGTAGGCCTGATTGTCCTGCAACGTCGTCTTCAGCTTGCTGGTGCCCAAGCTGATGTTGACGGTCGGCCCCTCGATGCTCACGATGTCATTGTTCGCGCCGGTCACGGTAGCCCGCGCATCAAGGCCGCCGTAGTATCGCGTCACGCCGGCCTGCCCGAGGTTTGGCGGAATCCAGCTCACCGAGTTGATGGCCGCGGCGAGTTTCGTGGCGATCGTCGCCGCCGAATCCGTCGAGCTGATCGCGACACGGATGTTGCCGGCCGTCACCGAGTTGTTGGTGTCCAACTCGAAGGTGAACGTCTTCGTGGCGTCTGAGACGGTGAACTTCTGGCCGTCCAACAGCGTTCCGGCGGCCGCGACGGCTTGGATGCTGCGGCCGTTGTTGTCGTTGTCGAAGTTGTTGCCAACGATGCGGATGATGTCGCCCGCCTTGGCGGCGCTCAGCGCGGCGGAGATAGTCTTGTACGGATTGGCGATCGTGCCGTCCGCGGTCGACGAGGCGCTCGCCTTGTCGACGACCAGGGTGTGGTTGTTCGACGCCGTCGTGCTGGCCGTGTTGACGTTGAACCAGAAGTTGTGCTGGCCGCCGGCCGCGCCATCCGCGTCTCCGTCCAACGCGATGCCTCGCGTATCGACCAGTTGGTCGGTGACTTGCGGAGTGAAGTTCAACCGCAGCTCGTAGGCGCCTTCGGTCGTGCCGCCGATGCCGCTGTCGGCGATGTCGGGATCATACTGGTTGTTGCCGCTCGAGCTGATGCCGATGTAGTACGTGCCCGGCGTCAAATGGACGTTGATCAGCGAGTCTTGACCGTAGTAGTCGTCGTTCCGGGCGATGACCTCGTGGTCGCTGTTGTACAACGTCAGCGTGGTGTTCAAGAGGCTCGCGTTTTGCAGCCGCTGGGCGATCGTCTCCGCGCTAAAGGTCCCTTCCTTATCGACCTGGAATTTGTACAGATCGATGTCCATGCTGTCGTTGCGGTACAGATACTGTCCGGTGACGATGTCGCCGTTTCCGAGCAAGGAGGCGTCCGGATTGGCGTCGGTGGTCCCGACCGTGGTCGCCACGCCCGAGGAACTGGCGCCCATGACGTCGTACGGGGAAAGATCGTACGAATGGCCGAAGCCGAGCGTATGCATGATTTCATGCATCATCGTGATCATGAACGATCCGCCGAACGCGGCCGTTCCCCAGTCGTAATAGCCATTGACGATGGCCTTGCCGTTGGTGTCGCCACTGGTGGCCATGCCCGCCGCGCTGCCCGTGCCGCTCGGCGGAATGGTCGGGTCGATCACGCGCAGATCGCCAACCGCCACGGTGATGCCCTGGCTGGCCGTTTCGACGAACTGGGCGCCGAAGTACTGCGTGAACAGAGAGAAGATCTCCCGCACCCGCTGTTTCTCGATGGGCGTGATCTGGTTCAACTGGGCCTGGCCGCTGTACGTGCCATAGACCGACTGGAAGTTGTAGTAATAGGTCGGGATCAGGCCGGTGGGGCCTTGATCGCCGCTGTTGACGCCGCTGTGATTTTCGCCAGCGACGTCGGTCGCCCCGGTCGGCAGCGTTCGCTCGCCCGGCGTGTCCTGGCCGCCAGGCCATTCGGCGCTGTACGGCACATCGCCGATGTTGCCGGAAAGGATCCACGACTGCGGCGTCGAAGACGGCAGCGGGTTGCCAGCAACGGGTGTGTAGGTCGAGAAGTTGCCGAGATCGCCCGCCGCCACGTAGGTCGAGCCAACGTTGATCAGAGTCGCGCCACTGACGCTGCGATCCGTGGTGACCACGTTGCTCATCTGGCCGCCGCTCGCCGTTCCGATGGCCGCGTAGGCCGACCCGATGCGCAGACGAAGACTGTTGCTGCCCGGGTTAGCGATCAGCGTGGCCAGATCCCCGCTGAAGGTGAGTGTGACCATCTTCGAGCCGGCGTCGTACACCGCTGCAACGGGATGGATCACGACATCGTCGCTCGTGTTAGCCGTGTTGCCGGTGGCAATCAGGCTGTAGTAGCTCAGCGTCTGCGCCGA
>JBDKUU010000507.1:0-11966 GCA_039679525.1 Phycisphaerales bacterium
CTCGGTCAAACGAATTTGTGAAAACTGTAAAATCGTTCGCCGCAAGGGCGTCGTGCGGGTTATCTGCTCGAACCCCCGGCACAAGCAGCGGCAAGGGTGATCGCGTGGTTTGTGAACGACGGACGAATCGGGTCGGAATGGGTTACAGAGAGGACGCTTGAATTATGCCTCGTATAGTTGGTGTTGATATTCCGGACAGCAAGTCGATCTGGATCTCCCTGACGTACATCCCGGGGATCGGCCGACACACGTCGGAGCTCATTCTCAAGGAGGCGGGGATCGAGCAGATGACGAAGGCCAACAAGCTCAGCGAAGACGAGCTCAGCCGGATCACGCAGATCATCGATCGCAACTACGTCGTCGGAGGACAGCTTCGAAGGCAGGTGGCGCAGAACATCGCCCGCCTCCGCGACATCGCCTGCTACCGCGGGGTTCGGCACCGAAGAGGGTTGCCCGTCCACGGACAGCATACGCAGAGCAACGCACGCACCCGCAAGGGACCGCGGAAGACCGTGGCCGGAAAGAAGGGCGTGAAGGAGGCTCGCGGCTAACGGGCGCGGAGCGGCGCTGGAGAATCGAGAATCGTTCATCTGGAAGGCGTTGACACCAGAGCACGAGGACAAAGAGAAGGCAAATGGCAAAAAGCGCAAAACGAAAAATCAGAAAGAATGTGGTTCGGGCGATCGTCCACGTCAAGGCGTCGTTCAACAACACGTTGATTACGATCACGGACATGGATGGCGCGGCGATCTGCTCGAGTTCGGCGGGCTGTGTGGGCTTCAAAGGCTCGCGCAAGAGCACGCCGTTTGCCGCCCAGCAGGCGGCGCAGAACTGTGCCAACACGGCCATGAGAAATGGCGTGCGGGAAGTGGAGATTCGAGTCAAAGGTCCCGGCGCCGGGCGGGAATCTGCGATCTCCGCGCTTCAGGCTGCGGGGCTGCGGATCGCCTCGATCGAGGACGTGACGCCGCTGCCGCATAATGGTTGCCGACCGCCGAAGCGTAGACGTGTATAGGACTCCGGGAAGGTCACAGGAGATCGATTAGTATGGGACGTTATGTAGGTCCATCCTGCAGGATTTGCCGCCGCGAAGGAATGAAACTGTTCCTGAAGGGCTCGAAATGTGAAACAGCCAAGTGCCAGGTCGAGAGACGACAGCGTAGTCTCGCTCCCGGCATGCACGGCTGGCGCAAGGGGCGTCTGAGTGAATACGGCGTCCGGCTTCGCGAGAAGCAGAAGATCAAGAGGTACTACGGGGTTTTCGAGCAGCAGTTTATGCGACTGTTCACCGAAGCGTCGCGGCTCCCGGGCAACACCGGGGAGAACCTGCTGCAACTGCTCGAGCGTCGTCTGGACAACGTGATCTACAAGCTGAATTTCGCCGCTTCTCGCAAGGCGGCCCGGCAGTTGATCACGCACGGTCACGTTCGCATCAACGGGCGGAAGGTCGATATTCCCGATTACATCATGAAGATCGGCGACAAGATTACGCTCAAAGACTCTGAGAAGAGCCTCAAGCGAGTGAAAGAGCAGCTTGAGAGCAACCCGAATTTCACCACCCAGGGCTGGCTGCAACTGGATCGTGAGAAGCCCGCGGCGACCATCGTCGCGCTGCCCACGAGGCCGGACATCCAGATCCCCATCGAAGAGCAGTTGGTGGTGGAATTCTGTTCGAGGTAACGTTGAGCTTGGGAACCCAAATGCGGAATCAAGGCATGAGAACGGCGGATGGCGGGAATTCTGCATTCGGCGGTGTGCTTAGGGATGGATCTTCAGATCGGAGGCCTGTATGCGAGTGACCTGGCGCGGTTTAGAGTTGCCGACTCGTGTGGAAAAAGACGCTGGCGTATCGACAGATCGATACAGCCGGTTTTTCATTGAGCCTTTCGAGCGGGGCTTCGGCACCACGGTCGGCAACAGTCTGCGACGCGTGCTGCTGTCTTCGCTGGAAGGCAGTGCGGTCACGTCGATCAAGATCGCGGGCGTCGAGCATGAGTTCACCTCGATCCGCGGCGTCATTGAAGATGCGACCGACATCGTGTTGAACGTCAAGAGCCTGGTGATTCGTCTGACGGGCGAAGGCCCCAAGACGATGAAGGTCGCGGCCAACAAGGCGGGCGTCGTCACGGCCGCTCAGATCGTCGCCGACCCGGCGATCGAAGTGATCAGCAAGGACGTCGTCCTGGCGACTTTGACGGAAGACGTCAGCTTCGAGATGGAAATGGTCGTTGAGAACGGCCGCGGGTACGTGCCTGTGACGGACCGCATCTCGGACGCCGACCGCTTCGAGCAGGAGATCGGCAGGATCAATCTGGACGCCGTGTACTCTCCCGTCACCCGCGTGCGGTACATGACGGAGAACACCCGCGTCGGCCAGCGGACGAACTACGACAAGCTGATCCTCGAGATCTGGACGAACGGCACGATCACGCCGGAGATGGCGCTGGTCGAAGCGGCCAAGATCCTGCGGAAGCATATCAACCCGTTCGTGCAGTACTTCGAGCTCGGCGAGGAGACCGTCGCCGGCGAGCTGCCGGCCGAGATTCCGGAGAAGCAGGTCGACCAGGAGCTGGAAGCCAAGCTCAACACGCCGATCCAGGAGCTGGAGCTGTCCGTTCGGGCCAGTAATTGCCTGGAGTCGGTCAAGGTCGAGACCGTTCGCCAGCTCGTGGGGATGACGGATGCGGACCTGCTGAAGATCCGCAGCTTCGGAAAGACTTCGTTGCGTGAGATCAAGCGCAAGCTCGCGGACATCGGGCTTTCGCTTGGCATGAAGGACGTGGGCAAGCCGGCTGAAGGTTAAGGACGCTTCGACGCACGTGTCGTGTCGAGGACGCCCGGCGGATTTGGGAATCTGGGATAGAAGAGGTACTTTAAGATATGCGTCATAGAGTTGCAGGACGCCAGTTGAGCAGGAACACGTCGCACCGCCGGGCATTGCGCCGGAACATGGCCCAGTCGCTGATCGAGCATGAGACGATCTCGACGACTGTTCAGAAGGCCAAGGAGATTCGGCCGTTCGTCGAACGGCTGATCACGCTGGCCAAGAAGGGCAAGCTCGAGCACAGACGCCGGGCGATTTCACTGCTCGGCAACCGCAGCATCATCGCCTACGAAGACGGCGAGGCCGTGAAGAAGGGGACCATCGTCGGCAAGCTCTTCAGCGAGCTGGGTCCTCGCTACCTCGACCGCCAGGGCGGGTACACGAGGATCGTCAGGCTGTCGCTCCGACGGCTGGGCGACAATGGCGAACTCGTGCTGCTCCAGCTTCTCGGCAAGGACGAGCCGCTCAAGAGAGAGCGACGGGGCGCTTCGAAACGCCGGGCCCGCAGAAGGGCCAAGGCTGCTGGACAGGTCGCTCCGGCTGCGGAAACCAAGGCCGCTGAGACTCCGGCTCCTGAGAACGCGGCGCCGGCGGCTGAGCCGGAAAAGCAGGCGTAAGGGTTTCGAGCCCGATTCGACCGAGTTTCGACGGTGGGGTGAAGCAGCGGCATGGACGGTTGCGTGTTCTGCAAGGTGGTGGCGGGCGAGATCCCGGCGATCAAGGTCTACGAGGACGATGCGGTCGTCGCGTTCCTTGACATCGGGCCCATCAGCGACGGTCACACCCTGGTTATCCCGAAGCAGCATTGCGCCAAGGTCCACGAGTGCGATCCGAAGATTTTGTCGGCGCTGGCGGCCCGACTGGGCAAAATCGCGAAGGCGGTCGTCGAAGCGATGGGGGCCGATGGCTATAACGTTCTGGCGAACAACGGGTCCGCGGCCGGGCAGGTGGTCGAACATCTGCACTTCCACATTATTCCCAGGAAGACCCACGACGGCGTGTTGACGCAGTGGCCGTCATACAAATACCCGAAAGGGCGGGCCGAGGAGATCGCCGCCCTGATTCGCGGGAACCTGTGACGGCATGTATTTCTGCGTCGAACCCGGATTTTCGACAAATTGAGAATTGAACAGGCGACAGCCTGTCGCGTATAATACGACCATTGACCGCGGGGTAGAGCAGTCTGGTAGCTCGTCGGGCCCATAACCCGGAGGTCGGAGGTTCGAATCCTCCCCCCGCTATTCGTTGTGAATAAAGGACTTGCGCTCGTTCGCGAGTCCTTTTTTTGTGGCCTTTTCGAGGGATTGTACATCACTTTGTACATCACTTGCAGGCCGCGAGAGGGACTCCCAGGGAAACTGAGAACTTTCTTGATGGAGTCCAGCCATGGCAAGTCTCGTTCGCAGAGGCAGGAACTACTACCTCCAGTGGCGGATCGGCAGCCGCCTCAAGCGCCGCAGTCTCCGGACCACCAGCACGCAGATCGCCCGCGAGAAACTGCGGCAGTTCGAGTCCGCCCAGTTCAAAGGCGAGGAGTTGTTGGGTCCCACGCGGACCAAACTGACGGACATCTTGACCCGCTACGCCGAGCATGTGCGGGCCACCAAGACCCCCAAGAGCGCCCAGACGGACATCTACTACTTGCGGCAGATGTTCGGCCCGGTCTGCCCGGCGTTGGCAATCAACGGCCGCCGGACCAGTTGTCGGACCATGAAGCGTCCCCCGAAGCCGGGCCAAGACCGGCGTTTCAAGATGGTGGTGATTGAGGTCGAGTACATCGAGCAGATCTCCACGGCCGACGTGGCCGCCTTCATCGCTGCTCACGTCAAGAGCCGGTGCCTCAAGCCCAAGACGGCCAACCGCTACCGGGAGATCATCAACCGGTTGTTCAGTTGGGCGATGGCCGAGCAGGGGGTCAAAATGCCCCGCGACACCAATCCGGCGGCCAAGGTGGCCCGATACAAGGAGGCCGCCCCGCAGATTCGGTTCCTGACTATCGAGCAGATCGCCACGCAGATGACGGTCCTGGCGAACCATAAGCTGCTCCGGGCCCTGGTTGCCGTCTACATCTACGCGGGGTTGCGGCGGGAAGAGGCCCTCTGGCTGACCCTGGACGATGTGGACTGGTCCGCGGGTCCGTATGGTACCATCCGAGTGCGGGCCAAGACTGTGGAGGGTCGTAGTTGGCAGCCCAAGACCAAATGCAACCGCGCCGTCCCCATCAGCTCGACGCTCCGCGGCATCTTGGCGGACTACGTTCCAGAAGTGACACCGCAGGGCTGGTTCTTTCCCTCTCCGCAGGGCTGCCAATACGACCCGGACAACTTCAGCAGCGACCTGCGCCTGGTCAACAGCCAGGCCGGCCTGCTGTGGACGTGCTTGGACTTCCGGCATACGTTCGGAAGCCATCTGGCCATGAAGGGCGAAAGCCTGTACAAGATCAGCATGCTGATGGGTAACTCCCCAGAAATCTGCCGGCGTCACTACGCGGCTCTGCTGCCCGAGGCCTTGGTCGATTCGGTCGAGTTCGGCTCGGCAGAGACACCGAAGTCGTGCGTTGGAAACCTGCGTCTGTACGGTCCGCAAGAGAAGACCGGTTAGAAATAAAGGGGGCCGCCTGGGAAGGACTTGCGCAGAAGACCCGGGCGGCCCCACTCGTCATCGGATTGTCTTGGCGGATCAGTTCTGCAGCCTGGTCCGCCGGCTTTCTTCATAGGCGATCACCTCCTTTTGCAGGTATCGAACCATTCCGTTATTGCCTGTGCCGAGGCACACACGCGTAAAGCCCTCCCGCCGGGCGATCCGGTCGACCGTCGATCGCGAACACCGCCATCGCGCGGCCAGTTCCTTGGGCGCGATGTATGGGGATGTCACTGATCTATCTTGGACGGCGACTCTATCCATCAATCAGCCTTCCCCTGCGGCCATGTCGTGCGTCCGTGCCAGAGTTCGGGCCAATCGTGCGCCAACGTCCGGTCTGTTTCCCATATTGCCTCCTGTATCGATCACTGGCAGCGGACCTGCAATTCCCACATGGTTGGTATTCTGGTCGGCATACAGGCCGCTGATTGGGACGAAGGAACGTACAACAATGGCACCATGGGATGGTCGCCTCTCATCCATAATGAGACAAAATGTGTACACGAATTAGACACTTTCTGGACAGTCCGGACGGAAGTATTGAAAGAGCTTCCGCAGCACTTCGCTGGGGTCTTGGCCTTGCTTCTGCCCCGCCGGGTACAGGGCCTGGACCGCGTGCTTCACGGCGGCGGCGGTCACCGTCAGCCCCATGTTCCTCAGGGCGGCTACGAACCCGTCGTATTGTCCCGTTGGTTTCTTGCGGGTTGTGCTGCTCGAGCGACGCTGGTTGAAGAGGACCGGCTGGCCGTTGAAACCCACCCTGGTCTTGCGGATCGCGAGGCACTTCTCCTGAAGATCAGAAGGGTAAGAGGGCCGCTGGGTCCCGGAGCGAAGAGGCGGTGGGAATACGCCCTTGTACACGAGTTGATAAAACCGCGCCCGGGATAAACCCAGTCTACGGGCCATCTCCGACACCGAGCAGATGGCCACGCGGTCGTGCTTTGCGGAAGTATCCATGTTACGTCCTCCATCAGTGGATGGGCCAAGCCGTCGTCTCCAGGTGTCGGCGGCCCTTCTCGGTTAGGATGCGTGCGGACGATTTGCCTTTGGTAACCAGATCCTGCCGGATCAAGTAGGGTTCCACCACCCTCTGGATGGTCAGGGCAGGCAGCCCCAGCTTGGCGCTCAAGGCCCCCAAAGAGGCGGGGCCGCCCTGCGCCAGGACGCCCAGATAGCGGCGGTCCATGCCGTCCAGCCCGAGCTCGTCAATCTGGAGGTGGCCGAACGCCTCTCGGGCATCCGCTATCGTGATGATGTTGCGGTCGTGGCTGACAGCCACCTCCCAGCAGGTTTGCAGGTTGCGATGCAGGGCCTGACGCGGCGTGGCTTTCGCCCGCTGGGCGATCATCTGCAAGACCTCCTCGGATTCATACTGCCAGCCGAGGGCGGCCGCCCGCTGACGCACGATCTCCACCAGGTCCTCCACGGTGTAGTACTCGAACCGGCACTGGATCCGCATCCGGTCCCGCAGGGCCTCCTGGAGCAGGTACTCGTGCGTGGTGGCCAGGATCAGCGTGAAAGGGGCCAGCGGGACCGCGTACGGGTTGGTCGCCGACGCCAGCCCCGGCACGTGTACGATCTTCTCCGAGAGAGCCGTCAAGAGTATGTATTGTGCCTGCGACTTGAGGCCCTGGGCTTCGTCAATGAAGACGGTGGCCGAGGCGTCGGCGTGCAGGAGAACCGAATAGAGTTCGGGCTTCTTGTTCAGTGTCACCCCGTTGGTTCGGAGGAACTTCAGATTCCCGAGTTCGGCGTGCAGGGCCTGGGCCACCAGAGTCTTGCCGGTGCCCGGCGGGCCGCAGAGAATAACCGGTCCGAACTCGGGCGGACTTGGGGCGGCCCATCTCATATTGAAGTGCGCCGCCAGGTGAAGCTGTAATTGCTTCACCACCCGGGGTTGGCCCCGGATGTGCGACAAGCTCGTAGGGCGCACCTGATTGATGTCGGTTCTGGTAGGACTCTCGTCCATTCTGATCACTCCTGTCAAGGTCTGTCCTTCGTTGGACCTGCTGGGCCTGATGCCATCTTGGGCAGTTACTCTCTCTCCCGGAGATCCTCTTTGCCCGCTTCTGTGACTGAAGAGTCTGTATCGCAGGCCACCGCCGGGCGCGAGATCGGCTCGAAGTCGAATTCCTCGGCGCCGGCTGTACCGGGGCCATGGTACTTCATCCCGACAACGGCGCCGGTGAGGCGATCCAGATCGACGGTCGTGCCCACAGCTGTGGCGTCGATGCCGCAGGCGGCGAGAAAGGCACACGCACGATTGCCGGGCCGAAGGGGCAACGGCAGCTTCACTTCGTGAATCCGCCCTAACTGGTCTGGATCCAGATTCTCGACGGTTACGCGAAGGAAGCCGGCCGCCTTATCGGGGGTGACGCTTTTGATCCGCACTTGGTAGGTTCGGCCTTTTCGGAGGGCCTGCCAGGACTCTGTTATGACAATGTTCTTTGGGCGACGAGGCATACATGTTCTCCTACTATCTGATGTGTTTTTGCTTGCCGGCGAGATCATCTCGGCATCGTTTTGCCGGCGGGGCCGGCGTCTGTTTTTCTAATCTCTTTCGCAGTGAAGTGTCCGGCGTAGTTTGACGCTGCTTTATGAACGTCTTGACTTCTGGTGGCAAGTCCACCCGCCGCTGATTCGAAGGCATCCCCCTATTACCCAGCCGTACCTTGCCCAAGGCGAGTAGGAGCAGTACCAAAAGAATGGCAATGGCCAAGGTGGCATAGGGGAGCAGGATAAAATCAAATATGCCTCCCGGTGTTCTCTCTGTACGCGTGTTCTGATCCGGAGAGCCCAGGAAGCGCAGAAGCCCCATGACGGCGAGCACCGCCGTGCAGAACGCCACGGGCCAGCTACCGTTGCCGCCGAATAGCGGCACCTCCTTGAGTGCTCCCCGAGCCACGACGAAGACCATGACGAACACGGCAATTAAGACTGCCGTCACCACCATGTCCAATGGTGCACTAATGGGAGTTTCCATCGCACAGTCCCTTTCTTCTTGTGAACTACCTTTTTCCCAACCAGACAATCCCGGCAACCGCGGCCGGGGATCAAAGACCTGCAGTTTTGTATCCTCAAGCTTGGCGGGTCCGAGGAACGTCAACTGCGCTCGGAGGTCCCGCTGGCCGGGCGGGCCCGTCGCAGGGCCTGGTGCCGCCGTCACTGTGATCTGGCTCTTCATGGCAGAACCCCCGCGATTGCGCACAGCAGGCATCGGACCAGAGACAGCGTCAGCACGCTCAGGGCCAGTGTCCCTCTCAGCGTCAGTCGCACACACACAAGCGTTTCCCAGTGCCCACGGAGGGCGGAGGTAAGCGGGTCCACGATGGGCTGGGCCGCCGCGTTAATCTGCTGCACCCACGGGATCGGCCGCCACTGCCCCAGTATCCGAAACAGCAAAAGCAGTAGTGTCATGTCAATGGCTACGCAGGATAGGTGCAGAATCGCCCGGATGATCTCAGATAGAATACCCATGGAGAATTCTCCTTATAAAAGACCAAGACTTGAGGCCCAATCCGATTTCCTCGACAGGCTTGGATGGTGCATCCAGTCCGCTTTCACACGTTGCCCTTTCGGCCCGCCATTTCTCTATTTGTGGGCCGAGACAGGCAGGGCACAGAATTGGCCGGCCGCGCCGCCGCAGGTCATCGAGTTTCGGCCGGGGCATCGAGAAGAGGTGGTGACAATGTTCGCACGATACATGTGGAAACGCAGCTTGGCGCTGCGCCCGTGCCAGGGATGATTGGGCGAGGTGCTTGCTCAGACAGTTCTTGCACAGAATCGGCTTACCCCTTTCGGTCAGTTCCTCGTACTTGGCTTTCGCCAGCGCGAGCGGGGCATGACAGGCGGAGCACCGGAGGTGGACAATGCTGGACCGGCCGTTGCCTGCGTCGGGTCGCCCCGCGGGCGAGCCAGTGGCGCCTTTCAGCATATGTCTCAGAGCGGCGATCCAGTCGCCCGGTGCAGGGCAGCCGTCCAAAGTCGAGCTGGAGAAGGCCCGTTGGAGCAACGAGCCGCACGATCCCGGCATGCCCGTCAATCGGCTGATCGTCTGCCGAACAAAGGGATTTCTCGGCTCGTCGATCTGTGCCTGGCCCAACAATGTCCCATCCTCCTGCGCCGGCGGTGTCTGCGGGCCAATCAGGAGCATCTCGGCCACGAGCACCCCCAAGGCAAATCGGTCCGCGTGAGGGCACCACGACCAAGTCGGATCCCCATTGCCGGGAGCGGCGCGGAACGGGGGCAGATAGCCCATCGTGCCCAGAGTCGTATTGGCCTGGAACGGTAGATGCGGATGGTAGAGACAGTCCCAGTCGATGAGATAGACCTTGCCCTCTGGCGTCACGAAGACGTTGGAAGCCGACAAGTCCCGATGACTGCACTGCGCCGCCTCCAATAGATCGACCGCTTGCGCCAGGGCCAGAGCCATCTTCAGCCGGCACACCCACGACAGGTTCAAGGCCCCGCTCCGCAGGTCATCCGCCGCCGCCGCCCAGGGAGTCCCAGGCACCTTCGGCATCATAACGGCGCCTTCCAGGATGTCCGCGAGGGCGGGGTGCTGGTAGGCGGACGCCCGCCGATCCAGGTGATCCCTCGTCAAGAATCTTCGTTGCGTACAGGTGAAGAACTCCGTCGCTCCGGGCAGGCACGCATCTACGGCACGCAGGTACTCATCCGTGGGACGCCGGCCGGGGGTAAAGATCTTGAGTAGCCACGTGTGGCCCTGGGGCACCTGTTCCAGCCAGAACACACTCGCTTGTCCCTTGACGATGCACTGTGGGACGCTCCGTAGGTGTGGATGGGGCTTGAGGCGGAGATCCAAGCCACAGACCCGCATGGTCCTGTTCGACTGCAACCACGCGGAGAAGCACTCTTGTACCGTTGTTCTGGGGGCTACCATGGTCAGTGTCCTCCTCCTGCGAGGTGCCCCTGGGTAGAGCCGCTGGCCCAGGGGTCCGGTGGAAGTGGCACGACCGGAATGGTCAGAGGGTGTTTCGTCGGCAGTTGTGGTATCGCCGCCGGCATGTCCTTGAGACTCGGGGCGGGCCACAGCGGTGCGGCTGGCCGGCGACGGGCGAGGAGATCGGCTATGCGGCTCGCGTAGTCCGGCGTGTCCATCAGCTTGGTTGCGGCGGCCATCCCGCTCGGCATGCCAAGACAGAAGCTGTTCCACGCTTGGGGCGAAGGACAATCGACGGTCGTACGACTCTGGATCGCCTGTCGTAGTAGTGCTGCAGCCGCCGGGTAGTGCGTCTGCAATCCGGCGGTGATCGAGTCGATCCCCTTGCCAGTGCGGTCCTTGAGTTCCTCCTGTTGGAAAAGCCCGCCCTCCCCCGTCGCCTCAGCCCCCGGACGGACCAGGAGCATCTCGACGTTCAACAGGGCCAGGGCATAGCGGTCCGCCTTTTCACACCAACTGCGCCGCGGGTCGAGGGCCCCGCCGTTGGATAGGTACGGCGGTGTATAACCTTCGCTGCCGCAGGTGGTCGCCTTCGGCATAGGCAGGCTGGGATGAAAGAGGCTGTCGAAGTCGATCAGGTAGATGTCACCGGTCGCGATCACGATGAAGACGTTGCCGCACGACAAATCCCGATGGCAGCAGTGGCGGGCCTCCAACAGTTCGACCAGGCGCGTCAGGTTCCGGCACAAAGTGAGCCGCTGGGCCGGCGCCAGCACCAGTCCGCCAGCGCGAATATCATCCGCCAGGCAGGCCCAAGACGCCCCGTTGACTTTGGGCATCAGGATGGTTCCCTCCAGCCACCGGTCCAAATTCTTGCTGTAGTAATGACCTTGAGATTTCTGGAGGGCACCGGTGGTGAGGATTTGCCTTTCCGTGCCGCAGGCGAATCCCGGCTCCGCGGGTAATAGCGAGGCCACTTTCCTCAGGTACGCCGGATCCAATACGTGTGTCTGCCGGAATTTCTTGAGGATCCACCCTCGGCCACCGTCATCGGTTAGGAAGAAGGCCTCGGCTTGGCCCTTCTGCGCGGAGAGTGGCTTGCCCTTGGCGCAGCTATGCTCGACAGGCTTGAGCCAATGGGAACCGATGAGAGCGGGACGGCCGCTGGTGAGCCATTGGTCGATTATTTCGCTTGGCATGATCTACTCCCTTTCACTGCTCCATTCCTCGTTTGCCCGCGCGACCGTGGAAGACGGGGGACGCACCCACACGAACGACAGGTCGTCGTCTCCGGTCGTCTCATGGAGCCGACGATGGAGTTCGGCGAGCCTGGATTCGCGTTCGTGGGCGTCGGCGAGCGCACCGTTATTCTCCTGCAGCCAGACCCACAATTCCGAGGTGGTTGCAAAGGCGTTGTAGAATCCGTCGCTGCCCAGGACGAAGTGCGTTCGCGGTGGGAATCGATCTTGGACGTAGTCGTAATGACCACTGTAGAAGTGATCTGGGAATACCGCCGTCACGGAACCTCGATGCTCGATATTATCCTCCCGGAGGCCAGATGGCTCCGTAGGTAAGATCCGGATGGCACTGGAGTAGTCA
>JBDKUU010000508.1:0-9688 GCA_039679525.1 Phycisphaerales bacterium
AACGATCACTGGCTGATCGAGGCCGCGAAACTGGACGACGTGCTCAAGCCGGTGGGGGAGGCCGCCTCCGCGTACGCCCCCGGGAGCCAGCAGTGCCTGCTCAACGTGGCCTGGATTCGGCCCGGCGAAGGGGACGAGAAGACGGGCCGCACCCCGGCGGTGGGTTTCGCGTCGCAACAGGGCGTGCAGAAAGCGCCCTGCGAAGAGGGGGGCGAATGCATCGGCTGGATCGAAGATGGGGACTGGGTCCGATATGAGCAGGTGGACTTCGGCCAGGGCGGCGACAGGCTGACGATTCGGGCCGCGTCTGCCACGAGTGGCGGCGATATCGAGGTTCGGCTCGATAAGCCGGACGGTGAATTGCTGGGCGTCTGCACGATTCCCAATACCGGCGGCTGGCAATCGTGGCGCTCATTCGTTGCGGAGATCAAGCCGACGAGCGGCGTAAAGACTATCTGCCTGGCGTTCAAGGGGGCCGGGTCGCAGATCGCTCCGCCGAACGACGTGAGGCTGTGGTTTGCCGAGGTGGACGATTCGAACACGACCCTCTGGGCACAATTCAAGGGACTCAACCCCAACGAGGCGCAGGTCGAGATCAACGCTCGTCAAACGGTGTTCTATCCCAGCAAGACCGGCATCAACTACCTCACAATTCGCGGCTTCACGATGATGCACGCCGCCACGCCGTGGGCGCCGCCGACCGCGGAGCAGATCGGCCTGATCGGCACCAACTGGAGCAAGGGCTGGATCATCGAGGACAACGATGTCCGCTACTCGATCTGCACAGGCATCACGCTGGGCAAGCACGGGGACCAGTTCGACAACACCTCAGCGGACACCGCCGAAGGCTACGTCAAGACGATCGAGCGGGCCCTGAAGAACGGCTGGTCGAAGGAGAACATCGGCCACCACGTCGTGCGCAACAATCACATCTCCAACTGCGAGCAGTCGGGAATCGTCGGCAGCCTGGGGGCGGTGTTCTGCACAGTCACTGGCAACACGATCCACGAGATCCACATGCGACGCCTGTTCACGGGGGCCGAGATGGCGGGGATCAAGTTCCACGCGGCCATCGACACGACCATCCGGGGCAACCACATCTATCGCACGTGCCTGGGCACCTGGCTGGACTGGATGGCGCAGGGCACGCATGTCACGGGAAACCTGTATCACGACAACGGGTGCGACCTGTTCGTCGAGGTCAACCACGGGCCGTTCCTGGTGGACAACAATTTCTTCCTCTCGGGGGCCAGCCTGCTTGTCGATTCGCAGGGCGGGGCGTACGTGCACAATCTCTTCGCCGGCAGCGTGTCGGTCGCCCACACCGAGACTCGGGAAACGCCCTCTCACAAGGCTCATTCCACGGAGGTCCTGGGTCTGTATCCCAATCCGAGCGGTGACGATCGGTATTACAACAACATCTTCGTCAATGCCGGCCTGGCCGCGTACGACGAGGCGAAGCAGCCGGTGTTCATGGCGGGCAATGTCTTCCTCAACAACGCCAAGCCGTCGAAGCATGAGACCGATCCCATCGTGCGGCCGGACGTCGACCCGGGCCTCACTGTAGTCCAGAAGTCCGATGGCGTGTATGTCCAGGTCAAGCTCGACAAGGCCTGGGCGCAACAGCCGCGTCAGATCGTGACGACCGCTCTGCTCGGCAAGGCGAAGGCCGCCGGGCTGCCCTATGAGCAGGCGGACGGCTCTCCGTATCGCATCGACAGCGACTACTTCGGCCGTGCCCGGAATTCGGGCAATCCGTTCCCGGGGCCGATCGAGCCCGCGGCGGCCGATAAGCAGATGCTCAAGGCCTGGGCTGTGACATCGTCGAAGTGACGTCGAAGAAGGAGTCTCTCGATGGAATTGACTTCCGGAGCCATGGAAGAAGAACGCGGCAGCTTCGTCTATCTGGTCCGTGTCGTGCTGGTGGCGGCGCTGGGCGGCCTTCTGTTCGGGTATGACACCGCGGTGATCTCCGGAGCCATCGGCTTTCTCCAGACTCATTTCCAGCTCAGCGCGTCGATGAAGGGTTGGGCCGCCTCGTCGGCCCTGCTGGGGTGCCTGGTCGGAGTGATGATCGCCGGGCCGGTCAGCGATCGGTTCGGACGGCGCAGCACGCTCCTTGTCGCGGCGGTGTTCTTCCTGGTCTCGGCGATCGGCACTGCGGCGCCTCGCACGCTGACGGCGTTCATCGTCTACCGGATTCTCGGAGGCGTCGGGGTCGGCGCGGCATCGATGACCAGTCCCATGTACATCGCGGAGATCAGTCCCGCGCGTCTTCGAGGGCGGATGGTCTCGATCAACCAGTTCACCATCATTTTCGGCATGTTGGTGGTCTACTTCGTCAATTACTTCATCGCCGATCTGGGGGCCGCGATCGATGTGAGCCGGGGCACAGGGGCGGTCGATCCCGCTCTCGCGTGGAACGTGACGACCGGCTGGCGGTGGATGTTCGGCTCGGAATCTCTCCCGGCCCTGGCTTTGCTGCTCCTGCTGTTGACCGTGCCGGAGAGTCCTCGCTGGTTGACGGGCAGGGGCCGCTCCGATGAGGCGCGTCGCATCCTGGCCCGCGTCGACGGACACGAGTATGCCGAGCGCGAGATGGCCGAGATTCGTGCGGCCATGAACGAAGAGCCGGTCTCATTGAGTCAATTGTTGAGCCCGGGCCTGCGCCGGACGCTGTGGATCGGCATCGCATTAGCGGTGCTGCAGCAAGTGACGGGGATCAACGTGTTCCTCTATTATGCGCCGGAGATCTTCAAGGGAATGGCCGGCGAGAACGTCGACGCGGCGCTCCTGCAGACGATCGTGGTCGGGGCCGTGAATCTCGGGTTCACCGTGGTGGCCATCTGGACGGTGGATCGATGGGGCCGCAAGCCGCTGATGGTCCTCGGTTCCGCGGGCATGGGGCTGTGCCTGGCGGCGCTGGGCCTGGCTGCCTGCTACGGCCGCACGGACAAGTGGACTCTGGGCTTCATTCTCGGCTACATCGCCTGCTTCGCGCTGTCGGTGGGGCCGGTGACGTGGGTGATCCTCTCGGAGATCTTCCCGACGAAGATTCGCGGGCGGGCCCTGGCCATCGCGACGTTCTGTCTGTGGACGGCCAACTGGATCGTCAGCCAGACCTTCCCCATGATGGATGAGAGTTCCTGGCTGATCGCCCGCTTCAACCACGGTTTCCCCTTCTTCCTCTACGCGGCGTTCTGCGTCGTCCTGGTCGTGCTCACGATCGTCGCGGTCCCGGAGACCAAGGGCAGGACGCTGGAAGAGATCGAGAAGCAGTGGACGTGAGCCGGGCCGCGGGAGTGTTTAGACAGTCCGACACGCACGGATGCCATCAAAATCCGAAATTCGAAGCACGAAATTCGAAACAAGCACGAATGACCGAAATCCAAAATTCGAAACAGGCTCTCGTCGGGCGCGAGCGTTTTGATCATTGGTGCTTTGGATTTTGAGTTTGTTTCGGATTTCGAATTTCGTGCTTCGAATTTCGATTCGGGTCCGTCCTGCCCAAAGCCTCAGCGGACTTACTTTGCGCTATGCCTCTTGCGGTACTGCAGGGGCGTCAGGCCCATTCGATGGCGGAAGTACCGGGCGATGTTCTTCATCTCCGTCGATTGGAGCAGTCTGGCGATCTCCCCCACCGGCAGGTTCGTGGTCACGAGGATGCGGGCCATGTGATCGATCCGGGTCCGCTTGATCTCCTCGTGGATTGACCGTCCCAGGACCTGTTTGAATCTCTGCTGCAACGCCCGGCGTGAGAGCGATGTCGCCTCGGCGACGTCTCCCACCTGGATGCCCTCCCTGACGTGCTCGCGAATGAAGCGAAGGCCCGCGGCGACTTCACGATCCTCCGTCGCGAGCGCGTCCGTCGATTGCCGCTCCACCACGTACAAGGGCGACACCACGATGTGTTCCTTGGTCCGGCCGGTCTGTCGTGCGGCCATGAGCTTTCCCAGAAGGGCCGCCGCGGCGTACCCGGCCGCTTCCACATTCATCGCGATGCTGGAGAGCTGCGGATACCCGATCTCGCAGACCAGCTCGTCATTGTCGATGCCCAGGATCGCGATCTCGTCCGGCACCTGCAAGTCCGCGAGCTTGCATGCGGCCAGGACCTGTTTGCAGCGGTCGTCGTTGCAGCCCAGAAGGGCGGTGGGTTTCGGCAAGGACCGAAGCCAGTCGGCCAGGACGGACGTCTCCTCCTCGTCGGTGCGAGGTCTCTTCCTCTTCGGAGGCTCGTAGACGAAGACCTCTCCGCCCGCTTCCAATGCCTTGCGGCCGAACGCCTCGCCTCGCTGGTTCGACCAGTGCATCCCGTCGAGTCCGCAATAGGCGAACCGGCGAAACCCGCGGTCCAGAAAGTAGTCCACCGCCATCTGGCCGATCGCCTCGTTGTCCGTCACGAGGGCATGGGCGTTGGCCACGGGATCGCGGATGCCTGCAATGACGGCGGGAATCCCCAGCTCGATGATGCTCTCGATGGTCCGGACGTCCGCCAGGTGTGCGATGACGCCGTCCGTCTTCATCTCCTTCATCCACTCCTTGGATTGCCGGGGGGAGAGGCGGTAGAACTCGGGCTCCATGTGCAACTGCCAGGGCCCGTGGATCGCGGCGTACCTCGCGACGCCGCGGAGGAGTCCCCGTCCGTACGACCTGGACTTTTCGACCAGGAGCATGACTTGCCGCGTTGTCGACATGGTCCCCATTCTACCCGTCCGGATCGGCAAACTCAAGAGCCCCCTGCGCAGAATGATGTTTTTTATGCGCAAGATGAAGTCGCAATCTCCGCCACGCTGCCGATATAGTACGAAGGAGTACCAGTGTTGAGACACATGGAATAGGTCTCCCCGGGCATTGCCGGCGGAGCGACTGAGTCCGCGGGCCGAACGTCATGAATGGACATGCTTCGAGATCGATTCACCGACATGGTGCGGAGGGTGTACCCTTTTCTCCCCGCCGCAAGATGAACGATAGCGCGTAGACCGTTGTGTGGCGACTTCGATGTTCCATCAAAAGGAGGTAGGTCATGGGCACAAGAGCGTTGGTTCACCTGTGTGTATTGACGGCATTGGCCTTGTCCGCTCGAGCGGCGGCGCCGCTTGCGTACTGGCCCTTCGACGGGAATCTGAACGATGAAGCCGGATCGGCGGATGGAACATTCGGCGGGGGGGCCCCGACGTACGTGGCCGGCCAATCCGGCCAGGCGATCCAGTTCGACGGCGTGGACGACTACGTCGCGGTCATGGTGGATGATCTGGAGACCTACACGATCACCGCGTGGGTCAAGACCGATAAGGTGGCCGCGTCGAGCGTCATCGCGAGAACCAGCGCCAACGGCCCGGGGGCCGAGTGGTCGCATCAGTTGCGCATCACCGCCGCCGGCGTGTTCGAGCACTACCTTTGGGACGGCGGCGGAAAGTCCGCTTTGGGAACGACCGCGGTGAAGCCCGGCGTGTGGTACTTCGTCGCCATGCAGGCCTCCAACAACGGGTCCATGAAGCTGTTCGTGAATGGGACGGAAGAGGCCAGCACCAAGATCGGAGTCCTGTGGACCGGCGGCGACCGGTTCCACATCGGGTCCAACTCGGGCGGCTCGATGGGCTGGTTCCAGGGCGCCGTCGACGAGGTCCGGGTCTACGACAGCGCCTTGACGGCCGAAGAGGTCGCGGGCGTCATGGAGAGCACGTTCAAGACGAGTTCTTCGCCGACCCCCGCGATCGGGGCGACAGACGTGGCGAGGGACGCGGTTCTGAGCTGGTCGGCGGGCATTCTGGCCGAGACGCACGACGTCTACCTGGGCACAGCGTTCGACGATGTCAACGAGGCCACGCGGGACAACCCGATGGGCACGCTGGTCAGCGAGGGCCAGGCCGAGACGACCTGCGATCCGGAAGGGCTCTTCGAGTTCGGCCGGACCTATTATTGGCGCGTAGACGAGGTCAACGCGGCCCCGGATTACGCAGTCTTCCCGGGAAAGGTCTGGAGCTTCACGATTGAGGCCTTTGCGTCGGCTCTGCCCGGCAACCTGGTCACCGCGACGGCCTCCAGCCAGAAGAACGCCGCCGAGGGACCTGCCAACGTGGTCAATGGCTCGGGCCTGAACGCGGCCGGTTCGCACTCGGTGGCCGTGGCGGACATGTGGCGGACCGCCAGCGGCGATGCGTCCCCCTGGATCCAGTTCGCGTTCAGCCAGCCGTTCAAGATGCACGAGATGCTCGTGTGGAACCATAACTCGGAAGTGGAGCCCGATATGGGCGTCGGCATCCGAGAGGCGAAGGTCGAGTACTCTCTGAACGGGACGGACTGGACTTCGCTCGGCACCGTGGAGTTCGCCCAGGCGACCGGCCAGGCGGGCTACGCGGCCAACACGACCGTTGCCTTCGATGGGGCGGTGGCCCAGTACGTCAAGATCACGCCGGTCACCAACTGGGGCGGGATTCTGCCGCAGTACGGCCTGAGCGAGGTTCGCTTCTCTTATGTTCCGGTCCAGGCTCGCGGGCCGCAGCCGGCCGACGGCGCCGCCGGTGTCTCCGTGAACCCCGTCCTGGCCTGGGGAGAAGGGCGCGAGGCGGTCTCGCATAAGCTGTATTGGGGGACCGATCCGAACGCTCTGAGCCTGCTGGGCAGCGTGAGCGAGACCAGCTACGCCCTCAATGCCCTCAACCTCGAAACGACCTACTACTGGCGGATCGACGAGGTCAATGAGGCCGAGACGCCGAGCGTGTGGGCGGGGGACACCTGGAGCTTCACGACCGAGAAGTCCCTGATCGTGGAAGATTTCGAGAGCTACACGGACGATCAGGACGCAGGCGAGGCCATCTTCCAGACCTGGGTTGACGGGATCACGGACACCGCGTTCGGCGGCTCCCAGGTCGGTCACAACGCCGCGCCGTTCGCCGAGACGTCTGTCGTCCACGGCGGCCTGCAGGCCATGCCGCTCTTCTACGACAACAGCACAACGAGCTTCGCCGAGGCCGCGATCACCCTGTCGCAGGATTGGACCGCCAGCGGCGTCAAGAGCCTTTCACTGTACTTTTACGGGGACCCCGCCAACGGCGGCCAGCTCTATCTGAAGATCAACAGCAAGAAGGTCGTCTACGGCGGCCAGGCCGGCGACATCAAAAAGGCCATGTGGCAGCCGTGGAACATCGATCTGTCGACCGTCGGCGTCAGCCTGAACAAGGTCACGAAGCTGACGATCGGCGTCGAGGGGGCCG
Source organism: Phycisphaerales bacterium (assembly GCA_039679525.1). Taxonomy (GTDB): domain Bacteria; phylum Planctomycetota; class Phycisphaerae; order Sedimentisphaerales; family Anaerobacaceae; genus PLanc-01. Next base: position 7,215 of record JBDKUU010000508.1, read on the forward strand.
GCGCGAAGGGCGTCGTGTACGTCGACGATATCCGCCTGTACGCCCGGCCGGTGGAGGTTGTCACGCCGGTCAAGCCGGACGACGCCAACCTGCTGGCGCACTTCGCCTTCAACGGCAACATGACGGACAGCTCCGGCAAGGGAGCCAACGGCGAAGACCACGGCGGGACGACCTACGGCGCCGGCGTGGACGGCCAGGCCATCCAGTTCGACGGGATCAACGATTACATGAACGCGATGGTCAACGTGCCGGAAGACGGCTGCACGATGGCGTTCTGGTTCAAAACCGGCAATCCCAACTGCGGCATGTTCGCCGTGGTGCAGAAACTCCTGGGGGCCGGCGGGTACGATCGCCAGATCTATCTGGACAACGGCCGGGTCGCCGCAATGATCTACAACACCGAGACGATCACCGCCAAGGCGAACGCCGCGGATGGCGAATGGCACCACGTGGCCCACACGTACGGCACGGCGATCGGCGGTCAGGAGCTGTACCTGGACGGCCTGCTCCAGGCCAGGGGAACCAAGGCCACGTCGGACTTCGGCTGGCAGGACGCCGTGCACTTCGGCTGGACGATGGTCGCAACGGCGCACTACTTCGAAGGCATGCTGGACGACGCGAGAATCTACAACAAGACCCTGTCGGCGGCCGAGGTCGCATGGCTGGCCGGCGGCAAGACGGTCGCCAAGCCGTTCTGACGGGCTGGCTTGAGGGCTTTTGTACGGGATGTCTTGGGTGGCGAACATCGCACGCGGCTCTGGCGAGCTACGCCCGAGCCGCGTGCGGCCGCCATACGTTGTATGGGGCTGCGTTGTGGAAGGGATTCGATGTAGCCCGTGTAGTTCTGCAATGGGGAGTTGGTTATGAGCCGGCGAAACGGATTTACCCTGATCGAGCTGCTCGTGGTGATCGCGGTCATCGCGATTCTGATGGCCATCCTGATGCCTGCCCTCCAGCGAGCGAGGGAACAAGGTCAGCGTGCGGTCTGCCTGGGCGACCTCAAACAACTGCAGATGGCCTGGATCCTGTACGCCGACGACAACGACGACAGGCTCGTCAGCAGCGAGGCCGGGGGCAACTTCAAAGCTCAGTTCGGCGAGCCCTGGGTGGGAGTCACCTGTTCCGTCAATTGGGCTTCCGGCGAAACGCTGCCTGAAGACGTGCAACGCCAGGGGATTCGAGACGGCGCTCTGTGGCCCTATACGAAGGAACTCAAACTGTACAAATGTCCCGTGGGATATCGGGGAGAACTGCTGACTTACGCCATGATGATTTCGAGCAACGGACGCTCGATCGATGGCACGTCTGGGAGCAACGGCAGTCCGGTATTCAAGAAGAGAATCAAGGTCCCCCAGCCGACGCAGAGGCTTGTCTTCATCGATGAAGGCCTGGCGAGCACCGACGCCTATTCGACGAAGTACTCTCAGGCAGCATGGTGGGATCAGCCGAGCACGAGGCACGGCGACGGAACGGACTTCGCCTTCGCGGATGGGCACAGCGAGTACCACAAATGGCAGGCGCGTGAGACGATCCAGAAAGGGCGAAACAACGTTCGCTCCTGGGCGGGCGTTTGGACGCCGGAAACGGATGACGGCGTGGTCGATCTGCAGTGGGTGCAGATGGGAATATGGGGCAAACGGGGCTATGGCAACGGCGGCAAGACCGCAAGCCCGTGATGTGGATTGGGTCAGAAGTGAAAGCGAAGCTGAAAAGCAACGTGCAGCAAAATCGGTATGTGAAAGTCGTTCGGCGGGAGACCTTGAGCTCCCGGCAGCGACTCCTGAAGACATTGAATCACGAGCCGGTCGACCGCGTGTGCGTCGATTTCGGGGCGACTCACGTGACCGGCATCTCCGCCAGCACGCTCTCGAAACTCCGGCAGGCGATTCTGGGCGAGACGGATTATCGCGTCAAAGTCGTCGAGCCCTATCAGATGCTAGGCGAGGTCGACGACGCGATGATGGAGGCGCTCGGGATCGACGTCATGGGCGTCCTGGGGCCTCGGACCATGTTCGGATTTGAGAACAAGGACTGGAAGCCGTTCACGATGTTCGACGGTACGGAGGTGCTCGTGCCGGGCGGATTCAACGTGACGCCGGACGGCCGGGGCGGCTGGTTCCTGCACCCCGAGGGCGACACATCCGTTCCCCCGAGCGGGCACATGCCCAAGGATGGCTACTACTTCGACGCCATCTGCCGGCAGGACCCCGTCTGCGAGGACAAGCTGAATCCGGCGGACAATCTCGTCGAGTTCGGGCCGCTGAGCGAGTCGGACGTGCAGTTCTACGTGCAGCAGGCCGCGGCCGCTGCGGCGCGTGGCAAGGGGGCCATTCTCAGCGCCCCCGGCACGGCGTTTGGGGACATCGCGCTGGTGCCCGCGATGTGGCGGAAACGAACGCCCGGCATTCGGGACGTCGAAGAGTGGTACATTTCCACCGTGGCGCGCCGGGACTACGTATATGCGGTGTTCGAGC